>CAMBYS010000164.1 GCA_945872165.1 uncultured Clostridia bacterium
AGCCTTTGCCTGATCCTGAGTCAGCCCGGTCAGGTTAGGAACGGTTTTATTGGTATTGGCAGAACCGGTGGAAACCACCACATTGACAGTAGAACCGGTTGCCACCTGAGTACCAACATCCGGATCACAGCTGATAACATAACCCTCCGCAATGGTTTCAGAGCTCTGTTCTGTGCGGCTGACATTCAAACCTGCAGCACGCAGTGCACTCTGTGCATTCTCATAGCTCTTACCGATAATCGACGGAACCGCAACCATGGTTTCGTCTCCTGTATCCCCATTGTCAACCTCTGCAATGGTCAGGGTAATCCTGGTACCTTCCTTGACCTCCGTGTCGGCTTCCGGATCCTGCTCCATGACTTCGCCGTCCTCATAGTCTCCGGAGGTATCCTGTTCCTCAATGATGCGGAAGGTAAAGCTGTCATACTCACTATTGTTCTTGATTTCCTCAGTATAATTCATGCCGATAAAATTCGGTACGGGAACCATCTCATCACTGCCGCCGCCCAGCAGACCGGAGCCCAGATATGCAATTGCCGCCAACAATGCCACAATGATGACACCAACAACAACCTTTCCGCCGTTGCCCTTTTTCCGTCTGGGTGCCGGCTTGATCGGCTTGTCCTGTTCATACTCATCATCCTGATCATATGCCGGCTTATACACACGATTGTTTCCTGCGCTGCGGCTGCCGGAAGATGCCGCTGCTTCCGTACGCGGCACATACTGTGTCGCATCCTGCTCATCCTCATCCTGAATCCGCGGCATATACTGGGTTGCCTCCTCCGCATCATACTTGATGGCACGAGTTGCATCCAGATCATTATTATGGGTGGAATAGTGCAGCTGCAGGTTCGGATTGGTGCGCAGGCGCTCCATATCGCGGAACATATCCAGTGCGGAGCTGTACCGCTGGTTCACATTGGCACACATGGCATGCATGACAATCTCATCCATTGCCTGGGGGATTTCCGGTACAATCGAGCTCGGTACCGGCGGAACCGTATTCAAATGCTGCATGACCACTGCAACCGCAGTCTCACCGCGGAACGGCAGCGTACCTGTCAGCATTTCATACATAACAACGCCCAGAGAATACAGGTCGGTGCGGAAATCCGCGGTAATGCCCTTGGCCTGTTCCGGGGAAATGTAATGCACGGAGCCAATTGCCTCAGAAGAAACCTTCCGGGTCTCCTGGCTGTTGGCAAAGCTTGCAATACCGAAGTCCATCACCTTTGCGGTGCCATCCCGCAGCAGCATGATGTTCTGGGGCTTGATATCCTGATGAATGATGCCGCGGCTGTGTGCATGATCCAGCGCACGTGCAACCTGCTGTGCAAAATACAGGGTTTCCTGCCATGTAAGGTGATGCTTTTTGCGAAGATAATCCTTTAAGGTCACGCCTTCACAAAGCTCCATCACGATGTATTCCGGACTGTTGTCAGCATGGCACACATCATAAATCGCAACAATGTTATTCTGTGAGAGCTTTGCAACCGCCTGTGCCTCATTATAAAAGCGCTTGCGGAATTCCTCATCCTGCGCATACTCTTCCTTGAGAACCTTTATGGCAACATAGCGATTCAGAACGGTACAATAGGCCTTATAGACCACAGCCATACCGCCTGTTCCGATCACCTCACGGACTTCATACCGCCCGCCAAGTGTCTGTCCAATCAAATTTTCCATGTTCAAGTCTCCTACTTGGTATATAAAACGACTGTAATATTGTCATTTCCGCCGGCTTCACAAGCCCGCTCAATCAGTCTGCTGCAAGCATCCTCCTGGGATGCGGCTTCTGCCACAATAGCAGCAATTTCCGCGTCATACACCAGACCGCTCAAACCATCTGAGCACAGCAGCAGGGTCTGCCCGTCATGAATGGTGATTTCATACAGATCTGCTTCCACCGCGCTGTCTACACCGATGGCACGGGTAATCAGATTGCGTCCCGGATAGACCTTAGCCTCCTCCGGTGTCAGACGACCGGAACGAACCATTTCCTCAACCAGCGAATGATCCGCCGTCATCTGAGCAATTTTACTGCCGTCAATCAGATAAGCGCGGGAATCACCTACATTTGCAAGAATAACCCGGTCATCCACACAGATGCCGCCCACAAGGGTCGTTCCCATGCCATTATATGCCGGAGAGGACTGTGACAGCTGAAAAACCTCGGTATTTGCAGCTGCAACTGCTTCTTCCACGATATTTGCCAGAGAATCTGTGTCTGTCTGTGCCGCGTCTGCTGTTTTGATATGCTCCAGGAAACGGTCTGCCGCACGGTCACTCGCAATATTACCAGCACGGGCGCCGCCCATGCCATCGCACAGCACAATGAAGCCAAGTCCATTCTCCCGTACATCTATGCGGAAGGTATCCTGATTGTTGGCTCGGACCAGGCCTTTATCGGTTTTGCCAAATGCTTTCATTCAATCACTCTTTCCCGAACGTTTCACCGATGTGCCTGCGGCGCAGCTGCCCGCAGGAGGCATCAATATCCGGTCCCAATGTGCGCCGGACTGTTGCCGTGACTCCGTTCTTTTCCAAAATATTTTGAAAAGCGGCCACATGCTCCTTCGATGAAGTGCGCAGCCCGCTCTCCGTGACGTGGTTCAATGGGATCAGGTTGACATGTGCCGGTCTGCCGCGCAGCAGCTCTGCCAGTTTTCTTGCCTGCCATGGCCGATCACTGACACCGTCAATCATGGTATATTCATACGAAATCCGACGGCCAGTCATGTCAAAATAATGCTTGCAGGAGGCAATCAATCGCTCCACCGGAAAACTGTTGTTGACCGGCATAATTGCACTCCGGCTGTCATTGTCCGGTGAATGCAGGGAAATGGACAGGGTAATCTGCAGCTTTTCCTCTGCCAGACGATCAATCTGCGACGCCAGACCTGAGGTGGACAGAGAAATATGCCGCTGTCCGATATGTAAGCCCTCTTCCGCGCCCACCAGATGGATAAAACGCAGGACATTGTCATAATTGTCCAGCGGCTCACCGGTACCCATCAGGACAATATTGGAAATCCGTTCTCCGGTGTCCTTCTGCATAAACAGAATCTGATCCAGAATTTCACCTGCGGACAGGCTGCGAACCAGTCCGCCGATGCCGGAGGCACAGAATTTACAGCCCATGCGGCAGCCGACCTGTGAGGAAACACAGGCAGAATTGCCGTGATGATAGCGCATAAAAACGCTTTCAATACAATTGCCGTCATGCAGCTCCCACAGGTACTTGATGGTGCCATCCACCTGTGAAACCTGTTTGCGCAGGATTTTCGGTGCGGTCAGCAGATAATGCTCCGCCAGCTTGGCACGGAGCGGCTTGGAGATGTTCGTCATCTCATCAAAGGATTGTACCCCCTGATGCAGCCACTGAAAAATCTGTCCCGCACGAAAGGGTTTTTCTCCCATATCCTGCAGTTCTGCCTTCAATTCCGGTAGTGTCCGGCATTTAATCTCAGGTTTTGTCATAAATGCATTCTCCGACAGTACATATGTCATATTTCAGCACCAGCTGTGCTGTGCATATGCTATCCTCTTCATAGTAAGCCTTTTTTTCCATGATTGCAATATAAATTCAATATAAAAATTATATCAATTCCCCCCGAAAGTATCGTCACAACTCCCGGATTGGCTTGTATTTTTCCAAAAAAACGACAGCTTTTGCTTCAGGATTTCTTCCGCAGCTTTGCCACAAAAAATCCATCTGTATTGTGTACATGAGGCAGCAGCGTCACACAGCCATCCACCGGTTCCGTACAAACCGGCAGGGAAAATCTGACCTGTTCAAACGCCGGATGGCTCTGTAAAAAGGACTGCACAACCGCCTCATTTTCCCGCCGCAGCAGGGTACAGGTGGAATATACCAGTGTACCGCCTGCTTTGACATACCGGCTTGCATTGCTCACAATAGCCAGCTGAATGTCCGGCAGCCCGCGAAGGGGCTCTTCGTCTTTATACCGGATTTCCGGCTTTTTGCGGATGATGCCCATACCGGAGCAGGGCACATCACACAGCACCGCATCAAAGTGTTCCTCCCATTCCGGTCGGAACATCGCTGCATCCTGTAATTCGGTTCGGATACAGCCCAGTCCCAGACGCTGTGCTCCCTCCTGAATCTTGCCCAACTTATGATCGTATACATCACAGGAAACCACTGTACCGATATCTCCCATGCGCTCTGCTGCGAAAAAGCTTTTTCCGCCCGGTGCCGCACAGCAGTCCAGTACCTCCAGTCCCGGCTGGGGATCAAGGGCATAAACACTCATCTGGCTCGCCCCATCCTGTACCGTTACCCGTCCTTCTGCAAAAGCCGGAAGCCGTTCCAGATTGCCTGTGCCGGAAACCAGCAGACAGTTTGGAATGGTTTCATGGGTCTGTACCACAACACCCTGTTCCTCCAGCTCCTGCCGCACCTGTTCCACATCTGCCCGCAGGGTATTGACACGCAGCACCGTGGGAGCAGGCTGGTTGTCCGCCTCCAGCAGCAAACGGGTCTGTTTGACCCCAAACTGTTCCAGATACAGCTCCGTCAGCCACCGTGGATGGCTGTAGCGCAGGGAATAATATTCCCCCTTGGTCTCACAGTCCGGCTGAGGCAAATGATCTTTATTCCGCGCAATGGCACGCAGTACACCGTTCACATATCCTGCCGTCTGACGGTCAGCATGGCACAACGATCGGGCAAGCCGGACAGTTTCATTGACCGCAGCAGAATCCGGAATACGGTCCATCCAAAGCAGCTGATACACACCCATCCGCAACAAATCCAGTATGCGGGGCTGTACCTTTTTCAGTCGTGTTTTTGAAAACTTTGTGAGATAAAAATCACACATGGAGCGGTTCTGCAATACGCCGCCGGTCAACGCTGTGGCCAGTGCGGCATCCCGCGGGGACATCTCTGCTGTATAGTGCCGCAATGCCGGTGCACTCCATGCCTCTTCTTCCCGAATGGCAAACAATGTCC
>CAMBYS010000165.1 GCA_945872165.1 uncultured Clostridia bacterium
ACAGTTGTCATACAACCTGTACACTGTTGTTATAATCAATTATATCCCTGTCCAATATCAATGTCAACCATTATTTTTACCACATCTTGCCGCCAAATCTCACGGAACTCCTGTGATATTTTCGGCACGTTCCGGCAGCTGTTCATTCCAGATGGCATGGTGCAGGTGGATGGTCACAGCACTTCTGACCCCCTCTGCATCCCGTTTCTGTAAAAAATCCATAATCAGGATGTGATCCTTATAGGCATCCTCCGCAATCACCTCATAATTGAAGTTAAAGGAAAAGGTTTTTTCAATGGTTTCGGTCAGCAGCGGCATAAACCGGCTGAGGAAATCATTATGGGATGCCCGGATGATGGCACTGTGGAACATATTTTCCGATTCCATGCGTTTTTTGCCGGTAGGATTTAACCGCAGCTGTTCCTGGCATACCTGTCCCAACCGCAATATTTCCTGTATTTCCTCCTCTGTTGCCCGTCTGCATGCCAGTGCAGCAGCTTCCGGTTCAAAAATCAGTCGTGCTTCATATAAATCCCGCAGGGTGATTTTCATGTCTGACAGGTCATTCAGCTCCAGCTTTCCGGAAGCATACTGATTGATCTGGGCAGATACAAAGGTACCCTTGCCCCGTTTGACGGTGAGCAGTCCTTCTGAAGTCAGAATTCGGATAGCTTCCCGCAAGGTGGTACGGCTGATGCCCAGCCGACTGGATAATTCATTTTCATTTGGCAGCTTTTCCCCGTAATGAAAAACCTGCTCCTCCACAATCATATGGCGCAGGCGGTCTGCGGTCCGCTGTGTACGTGTATTTTTTATCATGATCCGCTTACTCCAACTCCATATCCTTCATAGAAAACCGCTTCCAGCATCAATCCCTGAGGCGGCATGGTGATACCGGCATCCTGCCTGTCCAGACTCTGCAGAATATCCAGAACAGATTCCGGCTTTCGTTTTCCTTCTCCTGCTTCCACAAGGGTTCCCACAATAATCCGCACCATGTTATACAGGAAACCGGTACCCTGCACATCCACATGGATTTCCTGCCCATGGCGTGTGACCTCCAGAGACGTAATGGTACGAACCGTGGACTTTTTAAACCGCCGGTTCACCGAAGAAAATCCCCGAAAATCATGGGTGCCCACAAGATACACCGCTGCCTGCCGCATCGCTTCCATATCCAACGGATGTTCCCAAGCACACACAATATTTCTGGAAAACACATCGGGCACGCCGCCGTCACACAGGCGGTAACAGTAATGCTTTCCCTTTGCATTCAGCCGGGCATGGAACCGCTCCGGGACAATCCGGCAATCTGTTACTGCAATATCCCCAGGCAGATAGGCATTCAGATATGCCTGTACCTGCTGTGGAGACAGCTCCGTCTGTATTTTTACATTGGCAACCTGTGCCCGGGCATGTACCCCGGCATCCGTGCGTCCGGCACCATGGATTTCCACCGCATGTCCGGTCATCCGGCTGAGAATCTGTTCGATTTTCCCCTGTATGGTATGCTGGGTATTGCCCTGCTTCTGCCATCCGCTGTACCGTTTGCCATCATATTGTATCTCAAGACGAAAATTTGTCACAAAAATCTCTGCCTCTCTATCCAGTCATCATTGCTATAATTTAACCATATCATGAATCCAATAGAATTGCAACCAATGCAGTATGCGCGCCAATTCAGAACATTTTTGCAGGTTTTCATTCATATCTGGTTATTGCCAACAGAAAATGTTATCATCCACAGGCTTTGTTCAAAGAATTTTTACATTTTCTGAAATTTCCTTGCAATCATCCTGCAAATACGGTATTATATTGTCTGGTAATATTTTTTCCATGATATCAAAGCAGACAGACAATGGCGTCTCGTTCCCGCTATTCGTCTGCCTGCTTTTTTATCATGATATGAAGGGAGTTTAAAAACATATGGAAGCATTTTCCAACATCGTTTCCGCCGTGGATGCCTTTGTCTGGGGTCCGGTTATGCTGGTGCTGCTGGTCGGCACAGGTATTTTCCTGACAATCCGCATTGGCTTTGCCAGCTGGCGCAATCTGCCGTATGCTCTGCGTTCTGTCCTCAGCAAGGAAGCAAGAACGACGCAGCGCGGCAGCGGTGATATTTCCCCGTTTGCTGCCCTGATGACAGCACTGGCTGCTACCATTGGTACCGGCAACATCGTTGGTGTTGCAACCGCACTGGTAAGCGGCGGCCCGGGTGCACTTGTCTGGATGGAAATTTCCGCAATTTTCGGTCTGACCAGCAAGTTCTCGGAATGTATGCTGGCTATTAAATATCGTGTCACCAATGAGCATGGTGAAATGCTCGGCGGCCCGATGACCACCATGAAGCGCGGTCTGAAGAACAAAACCCTTGGTGCAGTTCTGGCGATGCTGTTTGCAATCTTTGCTGTTGTCGCATCCTTTGGTATCGGCAATATGACCCAGGCAAATTCCATTTCCACTGCCCTTAATAATACCTTCCATATTCCGGAATGGATTGTCGGCGTGATTCTGGTCATTCTGGTACTGGTGATCCTGCTGGGCGGTATTTCCCGTCTGTCCAAGGTATCCTCTGTCATTGTTCCTGCTATGGCAGTATTTTACCTGATTTTTGGTATCATTGTCATCCTTGGCAATATTACCCAGGTTCCGGCAGCGATTGTCCTGATGTTTCAGTGTGCATTCAGCCCCACTGCAATTGCAGGCGGTGCAGCTGGTACCATCACCTCCAGCATCATGAGCTCCATGCGTTACGGTGTTGCCCGCGGCGTATTCTCCAATGAGGCCGGCATGGGCTCCGCTGCAATTACTGCAGCAGCTGCTACCACCGATGATCCGGTTCGTCAGGGTTATATCAATATGACCGGTACCTTCTTTGATACCATTGTCATCTGCACCGTTACCGGTCTGGCTGTATGCTCTTCCGGTGTGCTGGGTACTACCGATGCTTCCGGTGCCCTGATTGAAGGCTCCGCACTGACCATTGCTGCATTCCGTACCGTACTCGGTGAATTTGGTGCATGGATGGTTACCATCGGCATTGCACTGTTTGCTTTCTCCACCATTCTGGGGTGGGAATATCACGGTGAAAAGGCACTGGAATACATTGTCAAGAAGCGTTCCATCTGCATCGCTTACCGTGTTATCTTCTCTGTCATTGCATTCTTCGGCGCTACCATGTCTCTGGATCTGGTATGGAATCTGTCCGATATTGCCAACGCACTGATGGCAATTCCGAACCTGATCTGCATGCTGGCTCTGTCCGGTGTCATTGCCAAGGAAGTCAAGCGCTTCCAGCCTACCATTGACGCGGAAAATGCCGCACGTAAGGCAAAAAAGCACTAATTTGTTTACATCTGGAACGATACGTCCCTTTCCTGTCTGGAAGGGGACTTTTTTTGCAGATTTTGTTATGGTATAATCCATTCGTATGATTTCCTTCTCTAAAGAAATTGACTCGATAGTATCATTCTGTTCCAAAGTACAATGGATAAAAAAATCGTTTCAGGAGTATGTTATATGATAAAACTGATTGCAAGTGATGTGGATGGTACGCTGATGCGGGAAGGCGAACGCGTGATTCCTCCTTTCCTGTTTCCGCTGATCCGTTCCATGAAAGAAAAAGGAATACATTTTGCGGTATGCAGCGGCAGACAATATGCCAATCTTCGCCGGTTATTCGCTCCGGTTGCGGATGATATTGGTTACATCTGTGAAAATGGCAGCCTGGTTGTCTGGCAGAACCAGATCATTGCCAAGGAAACCATTGACCGAAAAACCGGACAGGACCTGATGCGTGCGATTCTCCGCCAGCCGGACAGCGAGGTACTGCTTTCCGGTGTCAGCACCTGTTATATCCAGCCGAAAAATCCGGAATATATCTCCCATATGCGTGACCATGTGGGCAATGATACCACGGTTGTAGACGATGTATGCGGGGTGACCGATGCATTTATCAAGATATCCCTTTACCGCAAATCCGGTGTAGATGCACAGCTGGCAGCACAGTTTGCCGACTTTGCACCCTATCTGATTCCGGTGGTAGGCCGCAGCAGCTGGATGGATTTCCTGCGTGAAAACTGCGATAAGGGCACCGCTATGGATGCTCTGTGTGCCCATCTGCAGATCTCCATGGAGGATTCCATCGCATTCGGTGACAATGAAAATGACCTGCCGTTGGTTGGTCATGCAGGTACGCTGTATGCCATGGCAGACGGTCATCCCAAACTGATTGAACAGGCAGACCATACCACCATGGATGTGGTGGAAGAACTCCACAGGCTGTTACATATATGAAAAAATCCCTCCGGGAAGGCTGAATGCCTGTACACCCGGAGGGATTGGTTTTTTATTCAGAAAAATACTTGGATAGAATGGTCGCCGCCTGTGCCCGGGTTGCAATTCCCTTTGGATTCAGAATGACCTTGCCATTCTTCTGTGCCGAACCAGTAATAATTCCACTGCTGACTGCCCAAGCCATACTGTCAACAGCCCATCCGGAAACCTGACCGGCATCCGGAAATGTTTTCAGTACCGCTGTATCTGCCTTTGGCTTATTCGCATAATTATGAAGCATGGTTGCCAGCTGTTCTCTGGTCACCTTACCGTTCGGATTAAACTTGCCGCCGCCTACACCGGAAGCAACATGGTTCTGCTCTGCCCATGCAACCGCATTATAATACCATGCGCCTGCTTTGACATCAGAGAACGAAGGCTTTTTTGTCATTTCCGGCTGGCCTTCCGCACTATACAAAATCTGTACAAACATTGCACGAGTCAACTGATTATTCGGATTAAAATTAATACCAGTACCCACCATCAGATTATTGTCATAGGCATAATTGACATAGGGAGCAAACCAGTCGCCCTCGTTGACATCCGGGAAAATATTCACCGCAGTCAGATCATC
>CAMBYS010000166.1 GCA_945872165.1 uncultured Clostridia bacterium
ATCCAGCAGAGCCTGATGACCGTCAGCACACATGACATCATAAATCTGTTCGCCGGTCAGCTCATCCCAGGGTGTGGTGATGACACGGGTATGCTCATCACAGTGCTCCCGTACCAGCTGGATGGCTTCATCCAGACGCTTTTCACTGAGATTCTGGGTACGGCTCAGGACGATGGTACCAGCGCTTTCCAGCTGGTTGTTATAGAACTCACCAAAGTTCTTGATATACATCCGGCACTTGGAGGCATCGCAAACGGTAGTCAGGCAGCCCATTTCCACTTCACCTTCCCGCAGAACGGGCTGGACAGCAGCGGCAACATCAGACAGCTTGCCTACACCGGAGGGCTCAATGATGATACGATCCGGTGCATACTGGCTGAGCACATCACCCAATGCCTTGCCGAAATCACCTACCAGGGTGCAGCAGATGCAGCCGGAATTCATTTCTGTGATTTCAATGCCGGCATCCTTGAGGAAGCCGCCGTCAATACCGATCTCACCAAATTCATTTTCAATGAGGACGACCTTTTTGCCCTTCAGCGGGCCTTCCAGCAGCTTGCGGATGAGGGTGGTTTTACCTGCACCCAGAAAGCCGGAAATAATGTCGATTTTCGTCATATAAACACCTTCTAAAGAAATTAAATTGACCAATTGATTGTAAAATGCTTCAACGCTAATAGTACACCAAAACAGGAGATTTTGCAAGGGAGGAGTTGTAAAATGAGCGTGAATAAAAGGAGAAGGAAAGTTGGCGGTATGGTTTGGCAAACTCTTGCGGCGATTACCCGGCTATGGTATACTGATAGATACGAATGGGCGCAGTTTCTGGCCCTGTGTATTTGTCAATATCCGCCGTAGTTTTTGACGGCGTAAAGGAGAAATCATGAAAGATCAATCCCTTATCCGAAACTTTTCGATTGTCGCACATATTGACCATGGCAAATCCACACTGGCAGACCGTCTGCTGGAACGCTGTCATACGGTTACCCAGCGTGAAATGGAAAGTCAGCTGCTGGACAATATGGAGCTGGAACGTGAACGGGGTATTACCATCAAGGCACGTGCTGTCCGTATGGATTATGATGCACAGGATGGCAATACCTATCAGATGAATCTGATTGATACCCCGGGTCATGTGGACTTTAATTATGAAGTATCCCGTTCTCTGGCAGCCTGTGAGGGTGCTGTTCTGGTTGTGGATGCTACCCAGGGCATTGAAGCCCAAACTCTGGCCAATACCTATCTGGCATTGGAAAATGATCTGGAAATTCTGCCGGTTGTCAATAAAATTGATCTGCCTTCTGCAGACCCGGCACGTGCCAAGCATGAAATTGAGGACATTGTGGGCATCCCGGCAGAGGATGCACCGGAAGTATCTGCAAAAATGGGCATCAACATTGAGGATGTACTGGAACGTATTGTGACAGATATCCCACAGCCGGAGGGTGATCCGGCAGCACCGTTACAGGCTTTGATTTTTGACAGCCAATATGATTCCTATCGCGGTGTCATTGTCTATATCCGTGTCCGGGAAGGCTGTATCAAGCCGGGCATGAAGGTGAAAATGATGGCTACAGGTGCACAATTCCAGGTGGTGGAAACCGGTTATATGCGTCCGTTGACACTGGAACCTTCGCCGGATGGCCTGATTGCCGGTGAAGTCGGTTATTTTACCGCTTCCATCAAAAATGTGGCAGATACCCGTGTGGGTGATACGGTCACCGGTGTGGAGTATCCGGCAGAGGAAGCATTGCCGGGCTACCGAAAGGTACAGCCCATGGTCTTTTCCGGTATTTATCCCGCAGACAGTGCCCGGTATCCGGATCTGCGTGATGCACTGGAAAAGCTGCAGCTCAATGACGCTGCGTTGACCTTTGAGCCGGAAAGCTCCATTGCATTGGGGTTTGGTTTCCGCTGCGGTTTTCTTGGTCTGCTTCATATGGAAATTGTACAGGAACGGTTGGAACGGGAATATGACCTGGATTTGATTACTACCGCACCAAGCGTTATCTATAAAATCAAGCGTACCGATGGGGAAGAGGAATATATTGACAACCCTCTCAATTATCCTGACCCGACAACGCTGGAATATGCGGAAGAACCCTATGTAAAGGCAAGCATTATGTCGCCCAGTGAATATGTGGGCAATATCATGGAGCTGTGCCAGCAGCGCCGGGGTATTTATAAGGACATGGAATATATTGATTCCGACCGTGTGGAGCTGCATTATGAACTGCCATTGGGTGAAATTATTTATGATTTCTTTGATGCCCTGAAATCCCGTACCCGTGGGTATGCATCATTGGATTATGAACTGATTGGTTATCGAAAATCCGAACTGGTCAAGCTGGATGTACTGCTCAATGGTGACCCGGTGGATGCCTTGTCCTTTATTGTCCATCAGGAAAAAGCATATGGACGTGCCCGTAAGATTGTAGAGAAGCTGAAGGAAAATATTCCGCGTCAGCTGTTTGAGGTACCGGTACAGGCAGCTATCGGCAATAAAATCATTGCCCGGGAAACCATCAAGGCAATGCGCAAGGATGTTCTTGCTAAGTGCTATGGCGGTGATATCACCCGAAAGAAAAAGCTGCTGGAAAAGCAGAAGGAAGGCAAAAAGCGTATGCGTGCCCTGGGCTCGGTACAGGTACCCCAGGAAGCTTTTATGGCGGTACTCAAGCTGGATGAAGAATAATCTCGGCATTTATATTCATGTGCCGTTCTGTGCGGCAAAATGTGCCTATTGTGATTTCTATTCCCTGGCAGGGAAACCGGAATGGTGGGATGCTTATGTCACCCGCATGACAACGGAGCTGCAGCAAAAGGCACCCGCATGTCAGGATTGGACTGTGGATACCATTTATTTCGGCGGCGGTACTCCCAGTCTGCTGGGCGGGGAACGCATTGCCGCCATACTGCATACCATTCAGACTTGCTATACGGTTCAGCCGGATGCAGAAATTACAGTGGAAGCCAATCCGGATTCCATGACCGATATGTTTCTGACACAGACCCATGAGGCAGGTGTCAATCGGCTGTCCATGGGTATCCAGTCGGCACAGGATGAGGTATTACAGAAAATCGGACGGATTCATACCTTCCATCAGGCACAGGATGCCTTTTTCCGTGCACGGCAGGCAGGTTTTGACAATCTCAGCGTAGATCTGATGTATGCCCTGCCGGGACAGACCCTGCCCCAGCTGGAACAGTCCATTGATGCCTTACTTGCCCTGCAGCCGGAGCATCTGTCCTGCTATGGACTGACACTCGAGCCTCATACGCCCTTGGGCAGGCAAAATCCGGTTTTACCAGATGAGGATACCCAGGCAGATATGTATTTATTGTTGTGTCAAAAGATGGCGGAAGCCGGATTTGACCATTATGAAATTTCCAATTTTGCCAGACCGGGGTATCACAGCCGGCATAACAGCCGGTACTGGAAGCAGTCTCCTTATCTGGGCTTTGGTCCGGGGGCACATGGGGACTGGCAGGGCATGCGGTATGAAATTCCACGGGATTTGCCTGCATGGCTGGCGGGACAGCTGGAGCCCATACCGGAGGATACGGAAGCCATTGACCGGGCAGCGGAATATGTGATGCTGTCCCTGCGCACGGCAGAGGGCTTTGACAGCGCATGGTATCAAAAAACCTTTTTACGCAGTCCGGAACCCATCGAACGGATTCTTTCCGGTCTGCCGAAACAATATATGGAACACACAGGCAGCCGGTGGCATCTGACGGATACCGGCTTTCTGATTTCCAATGCCATTCTGGTTGCGGTATTGGATGGCGTGGAATGAAACCCACAGCGTCCAAAGCCTCCCTCTTGGCGGGAGTAAAAAGAAAATAATCCACAAAAAAACAAACCTTTAGGAGGAAACAATATGCGTGCAATGTTAACTGTAGCGGGTAAGGACCGCACCGGCGTCATCGCCAGAATTTCCAATACACTGAGCAGCCACAATGTGAATATCGTGGATGTACGTCAGAATATCATGGGCGGCGATCTGTTTGCTATGATTATGCTGGTAGAACTGGAAGGCTGTGATATCAGCTTCCCGGCACTGACTACGCAGCTGGAAGCGGATGGTGTAGACCTGGGCATGAAGGTACATCTGATGCATGAGGATATTTTTAATGCCATGCACCGCATTTAAGGAGACCAGCCATGTTAAACAGCTTTGATATTTTAGAAACCATCAAGATGATTGAGGACGAGCATCTGGATATCCGTACCATTACTATGGGTATTTCCCTGCTCGATTGTATTTCCAGTGATATCAATGTGACAGCACAGCAGGTATATGACAAAATTACCCGCAAGGCAGAGCATCTGGTAAAAACCGGCGAAGAAATTGAAGCCGAGCTGGGTATTCCCATTATCCATAAGCGCATTTCCGTCACACCGATTTCCATGATCGGTGCGGCAAGTGATGCCACTTCTTATGTACCGCTGGCACAGGCATTGGATCGTGCAGCAGCAGCCTGCGGTGTCAATTTTGTGGGTGGTTTTTCCGCATTGGTACAGAAGGGCTTTGCCAAGGGGGATGAAATCCTGATCCGTTCGATTCCGGAAGCATTGGCAACCACAGATCTGGTATGTTCTTCTGTCAATGTAGCCTCTACCAAGGCAGGCACCAATCTGGATGCAGTCCGGATGATGGGTGAAGTGGTAAAGCAGACCGCAGAACTGACCGCAGACCGTCAGTGCATTGGTGCCGGCAAGCTGGTTGTCTTTGCGAATGCGGTAGAAGATAACCCGTTTATGGCAGGCGCATTTCATGGCGTAGGTGAAGCGGACTGCGTACTGAATGTGGGCGTATCCGGTCCGGGCGTCGTTCATTCTGCCATCCGCCGT
>CAMBYS010000167.1 GCA_945872165.1 uncultured Clostridia bacterium
GTTCCGCATTGGGTTCCATGTCCTTTCTGGAAGTGGAAGGCGGCAAACAGAAGCTGCTGGTACTCACCTGGACATTGTCCGGTGATGTCAAGCAGGGTTTGACGGTTTGCGGCGTGCAGAATCAGAAGCTGCAGGAGCTGCTGGATACAACCTGTACGGATTACAGTCTGAGCGATATGGATCAGGATAATACACAGGAGCTGCTTACCCTGTCATATGAGAATCAGGAGCGCAAAACCGCACAGGTTTATGACTATGAAGATGAAAAAATTACGCTGCTGTCCCAGGCGGACGCAACGCAGGATGTGCAGAGTGTTGCCAATATTGTGGAAGGACAGCTGGATGAATCCGGTCTCCGGGCAGTCTTTGTAGATAACCGGTTTGAAAATGACAACGGTATGCAGACAGATATTTATGTGCTGGATGGCACAACGCTGCGCAATGTGGCGCTGTCTGCCAATACCTCCACCTATCGTTCCACGGCATTATCCTTCTGTGAGGACATTGACAGCGACGGTTCCATTGAAGTTCCCCAGCTGCAGGTATTACCGGGCTATGAGGACAGGGATTCCGCAGAAAGATTGTGGATGGTAGACTGGTACCGTTACAGTATAGGAAAGACAACCAGACTGGTACATACTACCTATGACAGCCCGACAGAGGGCTGGCTGCTGGAATTTCCGGATAACTGGCGAGGCAATGTGACGGCAACACTGGTCAGCAGTACCGGCAGCAATCAGACCATTTTTACGGAAAAAGAAAAGCTGGAAGATCCGATTCTGACCATATATGTCTTTACCGGCAGTGACCGCAAGGAAGCGGCTTCTGTGGAGGGCCTGATTGATCTGGGCGAAACCTCGGATATCTGCTTTGCTGCCAAGCTGGGAAGCAATCAGTCGGAATATGCCATGACAGCAAGAGAAGTTCGACGGGCATTTACTGTGACAACCAATGAATGGAAATAAACAAATTCAGTTTGGACGAAGGGGAATAGCATTATGATGACTCGTAAGGTTTTGGTTTTAGAGGATGAAGAAAATATCCGCAGCTTTGTTGTAATCAATTTGAAGCGTGCCGGTTATGAGGTAGTACAGGCAGGAAGCGGCGAACAGGCACTGGAAAAATTCCATGAAAATCCGGATGTGGCGGTATGCATTCTGGATGTCATGCTGCCGGGCATTGATGGCTATGAGGTTTGCCGTACCCTGCGTGGAGAAGGCTATGAAGGCGGCATTATCATGCTGACAGCCCGTACCCAGGAATCGGATAAAGTTACCGGGCTGATGACCGGTGCGGATGACTATGTTACCAAGCCGTTTTCCGTTGTTGAGCTGACAGCCCGTGTGGATGCGCTGGTACGCCGTCTGGGACTGCATGCATTTACCGCTGAAGTGATTCAGAGCGGAGAATTCTGTCTGGATATGCGTGCACGTGAACTGAAGAAAAACAATGTGCGTGTGGATCTGACTCAGGTGGAATTTTCCCTGATGAAAACCTTTTTGGAAAACCGTGGCCGTGCCATGGACCGTGAAGAGCTTTTGGGTGCCGTATGGGGCAAAAATTATTCCGGTGAATTGAAGATTGTGGATGTCAATATCCGGCGTCTGCGCATCAAGGTGGAGGATGACCCGGCATCGCCCAAGCATATTACAACCGTGCGCGGCTTTGGTTATATGTGGAAGGATTGATCTATGGATAAAAAAGTGACTGCGGATACCAGGGAACTGCCTGATATTTCGCAGGAATTTAAAGGAAAAAAACAGGCGGAGGGTCCCCGGGAAATACGGGTACAGCATGTAGGCGGCGGTCTGCGCGGACGATGGACCATGAATTTTATGACCATCATCACAGCGGCGCTGGCCATTGCCACCATTATCATCACCATGATTTCCGCCAGCTATTACTATAATGATATCCGCCGGAATCTGATGACACGTGCGGCACAGTCTGCCGGGTTTATCAATCGGTTTTTAAATTCCAGCTATGAACAGTTCCTGTCAGCCAGTGAATCGTTTGTTGCCAGCTTTGAGGATAAGGACAAGCTGGAAATCCAGATTGTCTCCGCCAGCGGTACCATACTGGCATCCTCGTCTTCCTTTACTGAAATTGGTTCGGAGCCGGGGACAGAGGATGTAGGCATGTGTTTGGAGGAAAACCGGACACAGGCATGGATGGGAAAGGATTTGCAGTCGGGAGAACGGGTCATTTCCGCATCCGCACCATTATATGGTCCCAATAGCAATCTGATCGGCTGTGTACGCTGTATTTCTTCCGTGGCTGTGGCACAGCGCCAGATCATTTATATTGTGCTGGCATGCCTGCTGCTGGGCTTGTTGATTGCCGTGTCGCTGGAGCTGTCCAACCGGTATTTTATCAAGTCCATTGTAGAACCGGTGATGAAAATTAATATCATTGCCAAGGAAATCGCCGCCGGACGGTATGGCATGCGGCTGCATAAAGTCTATGACGATGAAATTGGTGACCTGTGTGATACGATTAACCATATGTCAGAGGAAATCAGCCGTGCCGAGCGTATGAAAAATGACTTTATTTCTTCGGTATCCCATGAGCTGCGCACGCCGCTGACCGCAATTGGCGGCTGGAGTGATACCCTGCTTGCCGGAGGCGCTGCTGACCGGGATGAGGTCATCATGGGTCTGAGCATCATTCAGAAGGAAAGCCGCCGTCTGACCCAGATGGTAGAGGAACTGCTGGATTTCACCCGGCTGGAATCCGGACGCATGAAGCTGAATGTAGAGCTGTTTGATGTGGGCGCAGAGCTGTATGAAGCAGTATTTATGTATCAGAACATGCTGGATAAGGAGCATATCCAGCTGATTTATGACATTCCGGATCAGATGTGTCCGGTAAATGGTGACCGGCACCGGTTGAAGCAGGTCTTTTTGAATATTATTGATAACGCGGCAAAATATGGCAAGAGCGGCGGAAAAATTGAAATCCTGCTGTCCTGTGACAGCTATACCGTCATCATTCAGGTACGTGACTGGGGTGTGGGCATCAAGGAGGAAGAGCTGCCCTTTGTCAAGGAGAAATTCTATAAGGGAAGCTCCAAGCAGCGCGGCAGCGGCATTGGCCTTGCGGTGACAGATGAAATTGTCCGGATGCATGGCGGAACCCTGAACATTGCCAGCACCTATGGTGAGGGCACACAGGTTACCGTTACCTTGCCGCTGGCCAATACAGACGCGAAGAAGACTGAGACAAAAACAATTGCCGCGGACAACGGAACACAAGAGGAGTAACGCTTGAAAAAACAGGAATCACAGGTTGTGCATAAAACAACCATCGGCGGACAGTCCATTCTGGAGGGCATTATGATGAAAGGCCCGCGGAAGAGCTGTACCGTCGTCCGCAAGCCGGATGGCACATTGGCAATCCGGGATGAACAGACTACGCCGCTGAAGGAAAAATATCCGATTGCCGGAGTCCCGGTGATCCGCGGCTTTGTTATGATGGTACAATCCCTTATTGAGGGCTTTCAGGCCATTGAATATTCCTCCCAGTTTCTTGAGGAGGAGGATGAGGAACAGCCTTCCCGGCTGGAGCAGTGGCTGATTGACAAAATCGGAGCAGGTGCCATTGAATCCGCATTATATTTTCTGTCCGTGGTGCTGGGCGTAGGACTGGCCATTGGCTTGTTCATTATCCTGCCTGCCTTTGCCATTACCTTTTTGCCGGACAGTGTACCCCATCTGGGGGCAAATCTCATCGAAGGTGTACTGCGTATCGTGATCTTTATTGCCTATATGGTGATTATGGGCATGATCCCGGATATGAGACGCACCTTCCGGTATCATGGTGCGGAGCATAAGACCATTTACTGCTATGAAAAGGGTCTGGAACTGACCACAGAACATGTCCGGGAACAGCCCCGGGAGCATCCCCGGTGCGGCACCAGCTTTCTGTTTGTCATTATGATTATCAGTATTCTGGTGTTTTCCGTGGTCACGGCAGAGAGCCGGCTGGTACAGCTGTTGCTGCGTGTGGTGCTGCTGCCGGTGGTCATCGGGCTGAGCTATGAGGTTAACCGTTTTGCCGGACGGCATGACGGTGTGCTTTCCAGCATTCTGCGCTGGCCCGGCATGATGCTGCAGCATATTACGGTGCTGGAACCGGATGACAGTATGATTGAGGTTGCCATTGTATCCCTGCAGCATGTGATCCCCGAAAATCGGCAGGAGGACAAATGGTAAGCATCTGGCAGGCATTTTTACAGCTGCGGCAGCAGCTTTCCGCCATAGGGGTTGCGGAGGCAGATCTGGAAGCACGGGAGCTGATGGCATGTGCTGCCGGTCTGGATGCGCGGGATACTCTGGGATGGAAAACCATAGCGCTGACACCGGAAGCAAAACAGCGGGCAGAGGCATTTCTGCAGCGGAGGCAGCAGGAGGAGCCCCTTGCCTATATCCTTGGAGAATGGGATTTTTATGGAAACCGGTTTTATGTCACACCGGATGTGCTGATTCCCCGGGGAGATACGGAATGGCTGTGTGATGCAGCCGTACAGGCGGCAAAGGCGATGCGAAAGCCGAAGGTACTGGATTTATGCTGTGGCAGCGGCTGCATTGGCATTTCCATCGCCCTTGCGGTACCGGACGCACAGGTGACGCTGCTGGACTGCTCGGAAGCGGCGTTGGCGGTTACCCGGCGCAATGGGGGCTTATATGATTTAACGGAACCACGGCTGACCATCCTGCAGGGTGATGCCTTGCAGCCGGACAGTCTGGATGGTATATTTGATATTGTCGTTTCCAATCCGCCGTATATTGCTGAGCAGGAAATGGCGGAACTGGACCGCAGTGTG
>CAMBYS010000168.1 GCA_945872165.1 uncultured Clostridia bacterium
GCTGACAATACTTGGCTGGTGACGGCCCGGGAAGATAGGACGATGCCTACACAAACAGAAAGACAGATCCATTTTGGGTCTGTCTTTTTTCTCTCGGAGAAATTTTGCGCTTTAAACAACAAAAGTGTCTGCTGCCATTGACTTTGCCATTTCCCCTTGCTACAATAAATGCAGCATCAAAAAATAAAGGAAACGATACAATGAAACAGAAAACCATTGCCGTCATCGGTCTCGGACTGATTGGCGGTTCTTTCGCAAAGGCGTTCAAACAATATACCAACCATATCATTATTGGCTTCAATCGTACCCGGAGTACGGCGGAAAAGGCATTGGAAGAGGGTGCCATCGACAAAATCGGCACCCCGGAAAACCTAAAGGAAGCGGATATTATCCTGCTGTCCATGTATCCAAAAGTATCCTGTGATTTTATTGAAGAGCATTTGGATGCATTGAAACCGGGCTGTATCATTACCGATGACTGCGGTGTCAAAACCTATATGGCAGAGCGGCTGGTGCCTCTGTGCCGGGAGCATGGCCTGCACTATGTGGGCGGGCATCCTATGGCAGGCAGAGAGGTTTCCGGTTTTAAGGCATCTACACCGGATATGTATAAGGGTGCCAGCATGCTGCTTGTGCCTACGGACGCTACCACGCCGGAGGCATTGCAGACGGTCAAACATCTGTTTTCTGAAATTGGCTTCAGCCAGCTGGTGGTCACAACGGCAGAGCATCATGACCGTATGATTGCCTATACCTCCCAGCTGTGCCATATTATTTCCAGTGCATACATCAAAAGCCCTTCCGAACTGGAGCATAAGGGCTATTCCGGCGGCAGCTATCGGGATCTGACCCGTGTGGCATATCTGAATGAAACCATGTGGACCGAGCTGTTTTTGGAAAATAAACAGGCACTTGTGCCTGAAATTGATGAGGTTATCAAGCATCTGCAGGAATATCGGGATGTGATTGCCGCAGGCGATGAGGAAACCCTGTTCCAGCTGCTGCAGGATGGCAGAAAAAGAAAGGAACAATTTGGTTAACAGAAAGAAACAATTCGGTACATACGGTTGAGAAGCCCAGGGTTCCATGTTATACTGTATACAGCAAAAATAAGCGGAATTTTGACAGAAAAAAATCTTTCTGTCCTTATTTCGCAGATGTATCAGGAGGAATCAGGGGTGTTTTGTAAAAAGAACCGTATGGCAGTGTGGTCGCTCTGCCTGAGTGTGGTACTGCTTTGGGGACTGGCAGGCTGCAGCTTTTCTCAAAAAGACCAGACAGAACCGGGATCTGCCGTACAGACAGATACCGGCTCGGCAGCTCCAACCACAGAAGCCATCCAACCAGAACCGGAGCCGGAACCGGCATTGCCAGCCAGTCAGCAGGAAAGTGACCAGCATGCGGCTGTGATGGAGGATCCGGATGCACCGGCTTATGCAAAGGAATATCCGGGATTGTATTCGGATGCGGTCCGTGAGCCCAATGTCCTGCATGAGGAGAAGGTATGTTATCTGACCTTTGATGATGGCCCGTCCTCTACCAATACACCGGGCATTCTGGATGTGTTAAAACAGGAAAATGTAAAGGCAACCTTTTTTGTGGTCACCGGTGAAATCAATGAGGAAACCCAGCCGGTTTTACAGCGTATTGTGGATGAAGGCCATACCCTGTGCATTCATGCCAATGAGCATGCATATGGCAAGCTGTATGCATCCACGGAAGCTTATCTGGCAGATTTCGCGGAAGCATATGATAAAATTTATGACCTGACCGGATATCGGGTACAAGGCTTCCGTTTCCCGGGCGGCAGCAATGGACAGGTGAACAGCAGTGGCTGTTATCATGAAATTGTTACGGAAATGACACGCCGGGGCTTTGAATATTATGACTGGAATGCCTATGACCATGACGCAGAAGGCGGCAATTACAGTGTGGAGCAGATGGTACAGTTTGCGGTGCATGAGGTAAATATTTCCTCCCGAAATGATACCATCATGCTGCTGCATGATACGTATGGCAAGGAAAAAACCGTACAGGCATTGCCGTCTATCATCCGCCAGCTGAAGGATGCCGGCATCCAGCTGCTGCCCATTGACAATACCACCCGTCCGGTACATTTTTATGTCAGTGACAGCACACCGCCGGAATATGTGGAACCGGAGCCGGAACCGGAATCTGAACCGGCAGCACAGGAGGAAACGGCAGAAGGTTCTGCCGCTGCATAACAAAAGTAAAACAGGATCACCCGCAGACATTCTGCCATGGTGACCCTGTTTTTTATGTGCTGAGACAGCACCATCTATATGATTCGTCCGGCTGCCCGGATACCTGTGAGAGAACGGAAAGAATTCGGAGAATACAGGAAGTTCATCGAAACGGGTATGGAGAAATAAGCAGAGAGATGGTATTGGCAGGCTGACAGGCAAACCGGACGGAATCAGGCAGGGGAAAAGGAGAAAAGCTGTCAATCCTCTTCCAGAAAATCCTCCATAGGATCTGCTGGTTCAAAGGAATATCCCAATGCCCGGCGCAGGCGATATTTGGCAGCGGAAATGGTGCGGGAAACTGCGGAACGGGACAGGCCAAATTCACTTGCAATATCTTTTTGCGGCATGCCCTCGAGCAAGTTCAGTACGCAGACCTGATACTGGGCGCTTGTCAGCGTTTCTGCCATGCATGACAAGAGCAGGCGTCGCAGCTCCATATCCGTGCCGGCTGAATTTTTTTCTGGGACGTCCGCGCTGAGGTTTGGGTGGGACATAGACAGATACCTCCTCCGGTTTATCATAATAATGCTCCAGTTCAAAGGCAATTTGTCTGCTTTCACAGACCATCACATGCAGGGTATTGATCCGCCGGCGCAGTTTGCGGCGGACTTCCAGGGAAATGGTGCGGGAAGCCTGGGATTCCAGCTGTTGGATACGGGCTTCCATTTGCATGGCATTTTGCAAATACTCCTCGGAAAGTTCTTTTAAAGAACACATGTGCATCACCTCAGATATAAAACTGACCATTCAATTATGTCGAAAATTGGATAAAATCCTCGATTGCATAAATTGTGTCGAAATGACGGGATAAAACGTGAAATTCGCCGTCTTTAACTAGAATAATAGTATACAAAAGAAAGAAATTCAACATTGCACACGTGGCAAATATATGATATAATGCCGGAAAATTTTTGCTGAAAGGATAAGTTTTTTGCAGATGCACAGAAAATAAAGACAAAAAAATCCCCCGATGGCATCACACACATCGGGGAATTTTCATCCTCTGCTTGTATCATTGTCAGAAATTATTTGACATAGCAAATGTCATCATCCGGCTTTTGGGCAGGTTCCAGAGAGGAAACATAGAGTACCGGACCTTCTCCCTGATATTCCGGGAAGAATTCCTTACGGACTTCTGCCGTCAGCCAGTACCAGTCACGGTCTACCAGTTTTGCTGCGGATGCATGCTTGCATACCACCGCACAGAAGGCAATATCCTCTGCACAGCAGGTCATGACAAAACGTCCGGCAGCAAAGTTGTTTTTGCCCATGCCATTGGGACGATATACCTGGCACAGGAACCGAACCGTATGTCCGGCATATTTTTCCGGATGTTCCATGACATCAAAATACCACATGGCATAATCTGCCTCGGATACTTCCACAACATCTGCGCTCAAATCCAGATTGGCTTCCAGAGATTCCTGATATACCTCGCTTCTGCCATCCGGATAATCCACAAAAATATCTGCCCGGCGGTTAATCATACGGACACGGCGTTTCTGAATCAGATCCTTGGTGGTATCTTCTGCCCGGTTGAATACGATCATATCGGTCATCTGCAGCATGGGGAACATAAAGCCGCCCATGTTCTGAAAATAATTATCAAAGGTACGTGCATCTACCGTGGTAACGGTCTGATATACCATCCAGTTCTTTGGGAATGCATTCTGCGGAATATCGGACAGCTTCCACATACCATTCCATTCCACAATGACACGTTCCGGCTTATATTTGCGGTTGCATTCATGCAGCAGGATCCGGTTAAAATCCTCCAGCTCTTCCACAGCCACCACAACACAATTGGTATCCATCAGCAGGGAATAATCAAATTCCGCTTCACCCTGTTCACACAGCAGGATCAGCGTGCGTTCTCCTTCACAGAAATTGGGGTCACGCAGGATGGATTCAATAAAGGTTGTTTTACCGCTTTCCAGAAAGCCGGTAAAGAAATATACAGGAATTTCCACAGCGGAGCCTCCTTAGCGGAACAGTTCAGCCAGGGCATCTTCCTGAATCCCGGAGCCGATGACACACAGACGGCCGGTATAATCCGCAGCACCATGACGCAGTTCGATTTCATCCGGCACCATATCAAAATGCAGCCAGGAACCATCCTGTGCCGGAACAATGCCCTTGGCACGCAGTACCATACCGTACAGCTCGGTATCCGACAGCTGCTCCAGGCGGGCACGCAGGTCATCTTCCGTAAATTTATGTGCGGTTTCCATACCCCAGCTGGTGAATACTTCATCGGCATCATGGTGATGATGTCCGCAGGAGCATACGCCATTTTCATCATAATGATGCTCATGGTGGTGCTCGTGCTCATGATCGTGACCGCAGCAATGCTCATCATGTTCGTGCTCATGCTCATGGTGATGACCGCAGCAGTGCTCGTCATGCTCGTGTTCATGCTCATGGTGATGACCGCAGCAATGCTCATCATGCTCGTGTTCATGCTCATGATCGTGACCACAGCAGCAATGACCGTCATGGTCATGATGGTGGTGATGATGTTCCTCATGCTC
>CAMBYS010000169.1 GCA_945872165.1 uncultured Clostridia bacterium
TATGATGTCATTGATGTCAATGACTGGGTACAGCATGATGAGCTGCTGGACGGCAGAATTGGCTATTAAATCGTAGAAAAAGTACATTGTTTCGCAGAACAGGAATCTCGCTGCATATCTTGTGGAGGGGTTCCTGTTTTTATCGTTCCATGTTTACAGAAAGGACATAAATTATTAACATCCTCAACTGTTGACTTGCTCAACTGTTCGTGCTAAACTAAGCAGCGTACGAAATAGACATGGAAAGGACGGTGCATGATGGAAAAAGATAAATGGCAGGAAGTCAATGCCTTTGTGCGAATGCTGAACAGCTTAAGACCCCAGCGTTGGAATGGTCTGCTGAAAGGGGTATCTCACCATGAATTTGGATTCCTGATGATGATTTTACGGTTCCAGCAGCAGCATCCGGAGGTAAAGGGAATTTATGTCAATGAACTGGCAAAAAACATGCGCATTACCAAATCTGCGGTTTCCAAGATGTTGGGGAATCTGGAACGGCGGGAGCTGGTAGAGCGTGCTGTGGATCCGGATAACCGGCGCAATACCTTTGTGTTCCTGACGGAACAGGGGGCGGAGCTGTGTGAGATGCAGCATGAACGGCTGCGGCAATTTTTACAGCAGGTAGCAGCGGAACTGGGTGAACAGCGTTACCGGGAAATTTTGGACGGGATACAGGAGCTTTCAGATGCCATGGCAGCGGTTATGGCATCATGGGAGCCGCAAAATCAGACCAAGGAGGAAACACGATGCGATCTATTTTGCGATACATGAGGGATTCGTGGAAAGCAGTCTGTGCTGTCATTTTACTGCTGATGGTACAGGCCTACTGTGATCTTTCCCTGCCCACATATATGAGCAATATTGTGGATGTAGGCATTCAGCAGAATGGTATGGATGATGCCGTCATGGAACAGATTCGTGCCGATTCACTGGCACAGCTGGAGCTGTTTATGACGGAGGAAGAAATAGATACCGTTGAACATGCCTATGGTGAAGCCAATGAGGTTGGCATACGATATGCGGATACCACGATCAGTGAGGAAGAACAGGCGGCTGTCTCCGATGCACTGTGCGTACCTATGGCACTTGCTTACCAGATGAGTCGGGAAGACAGCGAAGCTAAGTACAGTCTGCGTGATGTGCAGGGTGCCATAGAAGCAGGCAGGATAACCCGGGAACAGCTGCTGGATATGAAGGATCAGGCACTGGAGCAGATGGGTGAAGTATCTGACAGTACCATGCTGCAGATTGCTGTGTTGTATATGGAAGAAGAATATAATGCAATGGGTGTGGATTTGGGAACAATCCGCAATCATTATCTGTATACCACCGGTGGAAAAATGCTGGGCTTGACTGCATTGGGGCTGGCGGCAGCCATGATTATTGGTTTGATTGCCAGCCGTGTGGGTGCCGGTGTAGGACGCAAGCTGCGGGATCAGGTTTTTGGACGGGTACTGAAGTTCTCCAGTATCGAAATGAATCAGTTCTCCACCGCTTCCCTGATTACCCGCTGCACCAATGATATCCAGCAGGTACAGATGGTATGTGTCATGATTCTGCGCATGATGCTGTTTGCACCGATTTGTGCCATTGGTGGTATTTTGAAGGTGTATCGTACCCAGACCGGATTGGGCTGGATTATTGTGGTGGCTGTCTGCGTGATTTTTGCAGTCATCGGTACATTGATGCGGATTTCTATGCCGAAATTCAAAATGATGCAGTCTCTGGTAGATCGGCTGAATCTGATCAGCCGTGAAATTCTCACCGGTATTATGCCCATCCGTGCCTTCAGCCGGGAAAAACGGGAAGAAGAACGGTTTGCCGGTGCCAATACCGATCTGATGCGTACCCAGTTGTTTACCAACCGGGTCATGAACTTTATGATGCCCACCATGATGCTCACCATGAACGCAGTGACAGTTGCCATTGTCTGGTTTGGCAGCAAGGGCATTGAAGCCGGCAGCCTGCAGGTAGGCGATATGATGGCATTCATTTCCTATACCATGATGATTGTCATGTCCTTTATGATGATGACCATGATTTCCATTTTCCTGCCCCGTGCCGGTGTGGCAGCAGATCGTATTGATGAGATACTTCATACGGAACCGGTCATTAATGACTGTCCCAAGCCGGTGGAAAACAAAACCGACTGGAAGGGTGAAATTCGATTTGATGATGTCACCTTCTGTTATCCGGGAGCAGATCATCCGGCACTGGAGCATATCAGCTTTACCGCACAGCCTGGCAAGACCACGGCGATTATTGGTTCTACCGGCAGCGGCAAATCCACACTGCTCAACCTGATCCCACGGTTCTTTGATGTCACAGAAGGACAGGTACAGCTGGATGGTGTGGATATCCGGGATATCCGGCAGGAAACCCTGCGCAAACAGCTGGGTTATGTGCCCCAGAAGGGCATTCTGTTTTCCGGTACCATTGCATCCAATGTGAAATTTGCAGACAGTGATATTTCCGATGAACAGATGAAGCTGGCAGCAGAAATTGCACAGGCAACTGAGTTTATTGACAGCAAGATGGATCGGTATAACAGCCGTATTGCTCAGGGCGGTACCAATGTATCCGGCGGTCAGAAACAGCGTCTGTCCATTGCCCGTGCCATTGCAGCAAAGCCGAAGGTATTCCTGTTTGATGATTCCTTCTCTGCACTGGATTATAAGACGGATGCGGCACTGCGCAGGGCATTGCATGCCAATATCCGTGAAGCAACCGTCATTATCGTTGCACAGCGTATTTCCACCATTCTGCATGCAGATCAGATTATTGTATTGGATGAAGGTAAAATGGTGGGTATTGGCACACATGAACAGTTGCTGGCAGAGTGTGAAACCTATCGGGAGATTGCAGAAAGCCAGCTGAGTGAATCGGAACTGAAAGGAGGCAGTGTACAGTGAGTGGAGCAGGAAGACCACGCCGCCATGGTCCCGGAGGTCCGGGAGGTATGCCTGGTGAGAAGGCAAAGAATTTCAGAGGCACCATTGGCAAACTGATGAAATATATCGGCAGCTATCGGATCGGCATCATTGCCGTACTGATTTTTGCCATCGGCAGTACACTGTTTAACATTGTCGGACCGAAAATCCTGAGCCGGGCCATTACTGTATTGTATGAAGGTGTGATGAACCAGCTGTCCGGTGCAGGTGCCATTGATTTCCAGCGGATTGGACAGATTCTATTGTTTCTGTTGGGAATTTATGTGCTCAGCGCGGCGCTGAATTTTGTCCAGGGCTGGGTTATGACCGGTATCACCCAGAAGCTCTGCTTCCGGATGCGCCGGGAAATCAGTGAGAAAATCAACCGTCTGCCCTTGGGATATTTTGAAAGCCGTACCGTCGGTGAAGTATTGTCCCGTATTACCAATGATATTGATACGCTGGGACAGAGCCTGAACCAGAGTGTGACCCAGCTGATTACTTCGGTTACTACCATTATCGGTGTACTGATTATGATGCTGACCATCAGTCCGCTGATGACACTGCTGGTACTGATGATTCTGCCGGTATCCATGCTGTTTGTCATGATCGTTGTCAGGATCAGCCAGAAGTATTTCCGTGCACAGCAGCGATATCTGGGTGAAATTGACGGACAGATTGAAGAAACCTTTTCCGGACATAATGTCGTACGCGCTTTCAATCAGGAGGAACGGATCAAGGCAGAATTTGACCGTACCAATGAAAAGCTGTATGAAGCAGCCTGGAAGTCTCAGTTCCTGTCTGGTCTGATGCATCCGATTATGAATTTTGTAGGTAATTTGGGTTATGTAGGCGTTGCAGTAGCCGGTTCCATGCTGGCAATTTCCGGTGTCATTACAGTTGGTGATATTCAGGCATTTATCCAGTATGTCCGCAACTTTACGCAGCCGATTACCCAGCTGGCACAGGTTTCCAATATGCTGCAGTCTATGGCAGCGGCATCTGAGCGTGTCTTTGAATTCCTGGAAGAGCCGGAAGAGGATCAGCATGTAGACAATCCGGTTTCCATTGAAAAGGTGAGAGGTTCGGTACAGTTTGATCATGTACGGTTTGGATATAATCCCAAGCAGCCGGTTATTCATGACTTTACCTGTGATGTGAAGCCGGGACAGATGGTTGCCATTGTTGGTCCCACCGGTGCGGGCAAGACTACCATGGTGAAGCTGCTGATGCGGTTTTATGATGTGGATCAGGGTGCCATCCGTCTGGATGGACATAATGTCCGTGATTTTAACCGTTCTGAGCTGCGGGAAGGCTTCGGCATGGTATTGCAGGATACCTGGCTGTTCAAGGGAACCATTATGGAAAATATCCGGTATGGCAGACTGGATGCCACCGATGAGGAAGTCATTGCAGCAGCTAAGGCAGCCAAGGCAGACAGCTTTATCCGTACGCTGCCAGGCGGCTATCAGATGGAGCTGAATGAGGAAATCAGCAATGTATCCCAGGGACAGAAGCAGCTGCTCACCATCGCCCGTGCAATTCTGGCAGATAATCCGATTCTGATTCTGGATGAGGCCACATCTTCTGTGGATACCCGTACCGAAGCGCTGATTCAGTCCGCCATGAACCACCTGATGCAGGGCAGAACCAGCTTTGTGATAGCACATCGTTTGTCTACCATTCGGGAAGCTGACCTGATTCTGGTCATGCGTGATGGTGATATCGTTGAACAGGGCACCCATAAGAGCTTGCTGGAGCGCAATGGCTTCTATGCAGAGCTGTATAACAGCCAGTTTGCCCACTGA
>CAMBYS010000170.1 GCA_945872165.1 uncultured Clostridia bacterium
GGAAACCCGTAAGCACTTCGGCAACTCGGTTATGATGTTTACCCCCTGTTATATTGCGAATTACTGTGAAAACTACTGTATTTACTGCGGTTTCAACTGCCACAATAAAATCCGCCGGGGCAAGCTTAACATGGAAGAGGTGGACAAGGAAATGTCTGCCATTGCCAAGTCCGGCCTGAAGGAAATCCTCATTCTGACCGGTGAAAGCCGTTCCATGTCTCCGGTGGAGTACATTGGTGAAGCATGTAAGATTGCCCGCAAATATTTTACGGTCATCGGTGTGGAAATTTATCCCCTCAATTCGGATGAGTACCGCTATCTGCATGAATGCGGCGTGGATTATGTCACCGTATTCCAGGAGACCTATAACCCGGACAAATATGAAACACTGCATCTGGGCGGTCACAAGCGCATTTTCCCGTATCGCCTGAATGCACAGGAGCGTGCACTGATGGGCGGCATGCGCGGTGTAGGCTTTGCCGCACTGCTGGGTCTGGATGACTTCCGTAAGGATGCCTTTGCCACCGGCATGCATGCTTATCTGATTCAGAAAAAATATCCCCATGCGGAAATTGCGTTCTCCTGTCCCCGCCTGCGTCCGATTATCAACAATGATAAAATCAATCCAAAGGATGTCCACGAAACCCAGCTGACTCAGATCGTCTGTGCATATCGCCTGTTTATGCCCTTTGCCAGCATTACCATTTCCACCCGTGAGCGTGCAGGCTTCCGCAACGGCATCATCAACATTGCCGCAACCAAGATTTCCGCTGGTGTATCCACCGGTATCGGTGAGCACATTGATGAAGGGGAATCCAAGGGTGATCCCCAGTTTATCATTGATGACGGACGTGATGTGGATGAAGTCCGCCAGGCTATCCTGGATCAGGGTCTCCAGCCGGTATTCTCCGACTACATGTATGTAGGCTGATGTTAATCTGTGTCACCCATCGAAAGCTATGCCGGGAACCGTTCCTGACACGGCTGGAGCGCATTGCCTCCCAACATCCCTATTGTATTGTCCTGCGGGAAAAGGATCTTTCAGAAACCGAATATGAAGCGCTGGCACGGGATTGTCTCGCCATATGCAAACGCTATGATGTCCCGCTGCATGTCAACACACATATCCATATCGCCCGTCGCATCGGCTGCGGCGGTATCCATCTGCCCTTCCAGCTGCTGATGCAGCACAAAGAGGAACTGGCAGATTTTCCCCGCATCGGTGTTTCCCTGCATGCTCCGGAGGAAGCTGCACAGCTGGCAGGCACGCCTGCAACCTATGTGCAGGCAGGACATATCTTCCCTACCGACTGCAAGGCCGGCGTACCGCCTCGTGGTGTCTCTTTCCTGCGTCAGGTATGTGAAGCTACCTCTCTGCCGGTTTTCGGCATCGGCGGCATTACCGCGGAACGTTATCCTTCTGTTTTACAGGCTGGCGCTGCCGGTGCCTGTATCATGTCCGGTCTGATGACCTGTGACCATGTGGAGGAAACCATGCATCCATTCCTGTAACCACAGCTCTTTCACCCGATATTGTCAAAGAGGACATGAATCTCCCTTCATGTCCTCTTTTTTTCAGGCTTGCATTTTTGCATCATTGCTTTATACTATGTGTAGGACAAACAGGAGGATTGTTTATGAAACTGCTTATTCTTACCGCACCCCTCGGCAATGGCCATAACGCAGTTGCCGGTGCAGTGGCGGACTGCTTTACTGACATGTATCCGGACGCAGAATGTACCATTCTGGATATGTTTGAATATATCAGTCCAACGCTGAAAAAAGCTACGGCAAGCGGTTATTTTCTGTCGATGAAAACCTTGTCCCGGATGCATGGTGTGGCGTCTACTATTTATGATCACAATGATGAAAAGGAATTCAATGAATACACGCCTTCCCGGCTGGCAGATGAATTTCTGGCATCCCGTCTGCGGCATGCCATTGATGCCTATGCACCGGATTGTATTGTATGCACCATGGTATTTGCTGCCCAGGCGGTAGACCTGCTCAAGGAGCGGGGTGCTGTCACCTGTCCCTGCTATGGCATCATTACCGACTTTACCGTACAGAATTACTGGTGTGATGTGGAATATTTTGAATATATTGTTGCGCCCAGTGAATATCTGGAACCACAGTTCCGGCGTCGGGAAATTGATTTTTCCCGTGTGCTGCCCTTCGGCATTCCGATCCGCAGCCGATTCCGTCAGTCCCATGACCGGCTGGAAATGTGCAGGAAATTTGATCTGGATGAAACGCTGCCCACGGTTCTGATTATGAGCGGCGGCATGGGATTTGGTGATATTCCGGATTACATTGCTTCCATGGAAGAACTTCCCTTTGATGTGCAGATGATAGTCATCTGCGGCAACAATGAAAAGCTGTATCAGCAAATCTGTGCGCTGGAAACCCGCAACCCGTTAAAGGTTTTTGGCTATGTGGAAAATGTGGATGAAATTATGGATGCAGCAGACTGCCTGCTCAGCAAGCCGGGTGGTATTACCACCAGTGAATCTCTGGCAAAGGGATTGCCCCTGCTGATGATCCATCCGCTTCCCGGTGTGGAAGACCGCAATGTGGAATTTTTACAGGCAAATGGTGCTGCCATCTATATCACCAAAACCTTCCAGATTTCCGATGCCCTGCATCTGCTGTTCCGTTGTCCGGGTCGTCTGGAACGGTTAAAGGCAAGTATCGCCTGCATTGCAAAGCCGAATGCCGCCTCTGACCTGTGCCGGCATATCGGACAAACCATTCGCGCAAAACAGGAGGAATCATCCCTATGAGTATCAAACAGACCATTACCTTTATCGGCGCCGGCAATATGGCAAAAGCCATGATCGGAGGCATTGTTTCCTCCGGTCTGGCACATCCCGAACAGATCACTGCCAGCAATCCCTCTGCTCCCAAGCTGGAGGCATTACAGCAGGAATTTGGGATCCATACCATCCAGAAGGACAACGCTGCCGCCGCTGCACATGCGGATATTGTTGTGCTTTCTGTCAAGCCATATCTGTATGAATCCGTCATTGAAGAAATCCGGGATGTGGTAAAACCGGATGCCATTGTTATCATGATTGCTGCCGGTCAGACCATTTCCGCCAATGAAGCCCGCTTTGGCAAACCCATTAAACTGGCTCGTGTTATGCCAAATACACCGGCGCTGGTGGGTGAAGCCATGTCTGCGGTCTGCTTCAATGCAGCCATGACACCGGCGGATCAGGATATTGTGTTGCAGATTCTGAACAGCTTCGGTAAAGCAGAGGTAGTAGCGGAAAGTCTGATGGACACAGTCACCGGTGTCAGCGGTTCTTCTCCGGCTTATGTGTACATGTTTATTGAAGCCATGGCAGATGCTGCTGTACTGCATGGCATGCCCCGCGGGCAGGCATATACTTTTGCTGCACAGTCCGTTCTTGGCTCTGCTAAAATGGTACTGGAAACCGGCATGCATCCGGGCGCACTCAAGGACAATGTCTGCTCTCCCGGCGGCACAACCATTGAAGCAGTCGCTGCACTGGAAAGCAGCGGCATGCGTGCTGCAGTCATTGATGCCATTGATGTCTGCGTCAAAAAATCCAAGGCAATGAGCAAATAAAAAAAGCTGAAAAAAATCCCGCATACATGGAAAATGGCTCCACGTGTGCGGGATTCATTTATTTTTCTGCTTTCCACTGCCGGAAACGTTTCTGAATCAGTTTCGCCATATTCTGATAATATTGTTCCTCCCATGGAACAAACAAATATGCTTCATCCTGAAAAATATCACTGTGATATCGTTTTTCTCCAAAATAGGCACAGGCATACCGGTCTATATCTGCCGGAAAATACGGCTCTTCCGTATCCTCTCCATAGTACCATGCGGAAAATTCCTGTCCTTCCTGATTGAACATTGCCGGATGCAGAATACCTTTAAATTCTTCCCGAAGAAAATGACGTAAATCACATTCGAGCAGCAAATGGTTATCCGGCTGTGTTCCGTTGCGATATACAAATTCTGCTATATCTCCATATTCATCTAAAAATTCCCTGCTCATCAGCTGATGTTCCATACACCAACGCAGATAAATGGCCAGATGCTGATATCCGGTTGTTTCGTTGAGTGGAAGTCCTTTTTCCTCAATTTTGCTGTAATGCCATTCCGCATCGTCCATACACTGTTCCATATTGCCAAATATCAGCTTCTGAATCTCCGCATATTCCTGTTCCACCATCATACAGGTATTTTCCCGTTTGGGATCAGCAATAAATCCAATGTAGCAAAGACACTGCTCTGTAAAATCCATCAGATCCATTCCGGCATATGCACGAATTTCTTCATGAAACAACGGAATTACCTGATAGAATTGAACCACATCTCCATTTGGAAGGGTACAATGATCCGCCTTTGTTCCCTCCACATATGTATTAGTAAGAATCACTCCTGTAAACGCAGCAGATTGATCCACAGGTTCATCCATCTCTATGGAATGACCCGCTTCCAGCCAGGCATTTTCCTCTACCGGAAAATGTGCAATTTCCATCAGCATCTGAACAGCCCAGTCACCAGTTTCCAGTTCCCAGTCAGGCGGCAGGCACAGCAGCAGTTCTGCCCTTGTTTTATTTTGAAAGATCGGATCGGCTGGAACATTCATCTCATGTGCACCCATGCCAATGGTTACCAATGTATAAAAATCCCGTTTTTCATCCGGTTCAATGACATATACATCCACATGAATTCCAT
>CAMBYS010000171.1 GCA_945872165.1 uncultured Clostridia bacterium
TTTTTTATCCCCATTCAGCTGTGCCTGAATGCGAATGGTATCCAGTGTGTTATACAGGAAATGGGGATTTACCTGACTTTTCAGATACAGCATGGACATTTTCTGTTCTGTCAGCTCTGCCCGGAGGATATCCGGATTTTCCAGTGTCAGGTAAAAGGACAGCGTCATCAATGTGATGCCCATGCCGCTGATGAGCCAGGTGTGATGAAATCCCTGCAGAGCACAGACACTGAACTCTATGAGCAGCGCTGCTCCAATAGCAAATTTCTTTTTGGATTCAAGCTGTTTCCAGTTCCGCAGCATCAGACCACTGCACAGGATTAAGTACACTGCTACGCTGACATAACAGACACTGGCATGAATGCCATCAGAATAGTTTCCATTGGGTGTTACAGCGTAGTAAACCGGTAACACCAATGTACCCAGCTCTGCGATGAGCAAATAGATTCTGGCAGCAAGATCCAGCCGCCGCGGCTTTCCGGTTTCCTCCTCCACCAAAATCGCAATATACTGGTAAAACAAATACATCACCAGCACCATGGTGCCGATAAAGAACCGATGGAATATGTCATTGAGCAGCCGCGGTACTGTATCCAGATGGTTGACCGTATAAATGGTTACCCCGTCAAAACACAGATGGATCAATACCACAATCAAAAGAACCGAAAAGGTACGGTGCAGCAGTGTATGCTTTCGTTCGGCAGAAAAATAGATATAAGCCACAAAGGCCAATACAAGGAATAAGGCGATTTCCATTCGCAGCATATGTTTCACCTCTTTATGTCTATTGTAATCCTGCTCTTTATGGAATGATAGGCAGAGAGTACAGAAATTTGTGTTTATTTTATAGGTATGTGTTTACCACTATTGTATCATTTTCAGCTTGATAACGATAGCCTGTCAATCCGAATGACAAACGCTTCCATATCAATTGGATCATCCGTCAGGCTGTCAGCATTGTACCGGACAGGTAAGCATTCCTTGTGAGTAAATCCGTTCTTCATTGTATCGTTTTGCTTAAATTTGTGTTATAATATTTCACAATGACAGGTATATTCTTTTCCAAATCATCAATCAATAGGAGATACATATGAAACCCTTTAATCAACAAGCCTGTGATTTTTTTGAGCAGCAGAAAGCCATACACGCCGGTCATTTTAATCTGCGGCAGGACATCCGGCAATGTGGACATCAGTTCCCTCTCTGCGTTTCCTTCTGTAATACGGACCCCTCTTATTTCATGGGGATTCAAAGCAGCATTTCCTGCCAGCGCATTTGCAGTGAATTTTGCTTCTTTGACAGCTGTGGATCCTTGACGGAAGATCAGCTTACCTCCTATTTTTCCCTTGCGGAAGCGATCCGGGAGGAATTGACGGATGCTGCTGGTCCAAACCACCACTATACCATGATTAGTCTGGTATTGCTGACCCGACAGCTTTCACCAGACTGCCGAAAAATCCTTCGCCGTTTTTCCTCTGTAAAACGATATCAACCCCCGCTTTCCGGCTGGAGTGAAATTCGCGTCTGCGTGGTGGAAGCGGATTCCGGGAAGAGCACATGCAATCGTGATGGTTCTGCTCTTCAGGAACGGATTACCAAGGGAATCCCTGCAAAGCAGAAAAATACAAATTTTTTTACCCGCTGGTTTTCCCGTCAGGATACCTGATGCGTCAAAGGATTTGTCCATTCCAATTTCTTTTTTATTCCATATGAAAACGCCAAAACTGTTTCAGGTACATGATCCCTGAACAATTTTGGCGTTTCGCTTGATACATCAGCTATCCAAGCCTGTGCATCCTCCGGAAATACAAAAACCCATTGATGAAGGTCATTGGTCAATACCAACAGGAACAGTAGTATCGTTGGTATGCAAAGAAACTATTTCCATTTTGGCAGTCGATAATCTTCCGGTTTGCCCAGAGAAAGTGCATCGAGAAATGCCAGCAGAGGGAAACAACATGATACGATGCAGCTTCCGTGACTTGTTTATCAGCTGTAATGCTTTTATATTTCTTTTCAGTCCCGGTATGATTCTCTCATTTATTGAGAAAAATGAAAATGCCGCAGGTCTTGCCATGGATCTATCCAGGGATAACAAACTGAAGCGGTCATGGCAGAAAACAGCCAAAGGGATGGATATGGAAATGAAAGGTTCAAAAACATATACTATCATAACGGATCTTGTTTATGATATCATTGGTTCATTTTTTTACGCTGTAGGTATTCGCCGTGTTGCACAGGAAATAGATACGTCTTCCTTTGTCATGGTTACGGAAACCAACGAGGTTTTTGGCGAGGGTTTTCTGGAGCATCAGGACAGGACGAAGAATCAATCCACAAGCAAGCCGCTGGATCAATAAAGCAAAGCCGCCTGATGATGAACTGCCGCTCTTTTTCCTGTCATACACTTTTTTATCAGCAGCCTTGCTTTTGCAACATTTTTTTTACCTCCTCTGCTTTTAATACCTTACCCATAGAAACCACTTTTTCATTGACTACAATAGCAGGCATGCTCATAATGCCGTATGCCATTACCTGCTGCATATCTGTGATATATTCCACTTCCACAGACAATCCCATCTCCTGTACGGCCTTTTTTGCATTTTCATATTGCTCGTGACAGGATTTACAGCCTGCACCCAAAACCTTTATGCAGCAGATGCCATTCTGTGCTTGCGGACAGCATACATCCATCCGCTCTCCCGCATCACTGGTGGGACAATCACAGCTGCAAGCGCAGGCGGAAACATTCTTTTCTTCTTTTTTCTTTCCAAAGTGAAACAGTGCCATAATCAAGTACCTCCAAAATTCTGTTATATTTGTTTTATTACATCATCGGCTGGATGATATTAAAGAAATAACCGACAATCACAATTCCTCCTGTACAAATGGCAATAAAGATGCCAAGCAGCTTGGGCTTGACGGCTTTACGGAGCATAATCATAGACGGCAGAGACAGTGTTGTAACACCCATCATGAAAGACAGGACAACACCTAACAATGCCCCCTTGGAAAGCAGTGCCTCTGCAATCGGAATTGTACCGAAAATATCTGCATACATGGGAACACCTGCAATCGTTGCAAGAACAACGCCGAAGGGATTACGCTCTCCCAAAACGCTGACAATAAATGTTTCGGGAATCCAATTGTGGATGACCGCTCCAATGCCTACACCGATTACGATATAAGGAATGACCTTTTTCGCTGTAGTGATAACCTGTTCCCATGCATATTGGATCCGATCCGTCACATGCAGCTCTTCCTGTGGTACATCAATCGCTCTGCCATTACGTATATATTCCTCCACCTGATTGTCAAGATGCAGTTTTTCAATCAGTGTACCGCCTGCAACAGCGATGACAAGCCCAAGCACCACATAAATTACCGCTACCTTCCATCCAAAAATGCTCATCAGCAGCACAAGGCTGCCCAAGTCAACCATGGGAGAAGAAATAAGGAAAGAAAATGTCACACCAATGGGAAGTCCTGCACTTGTAAATCCGATAAACAGCGGAATGGATGAGCAGGAACAGAATGGCGTAACGGTACCCAGCAGAGCTGCGAGAATATTCGCCCATATCCCCTGAAATCTGCCAAGGATTTTCTTTGTCCTTTCCGGCGGAAAATAGCTTTGAATATATGATATAATCAGGATTAATACACACAAAAGGACTATAATTTTAACAATATCATAGAGGAAAAACTGAATGCTTCCTCCAATTCTGCCCGTGGTATCCAGACCGCAGGCATTTAACATTGTATCAATCAGCCGATTCAGCCATTGCATGCCAAGGACTTCATTTTGAAAGAAGTCCCATCCGGTTTTTAGTGTTTCCATAAAAACCCCTTTCATATAGTTAAATTGAAATATATCTATGTGTAGGAAATGAAATAAGCCGTGCAGAAAAAGACGGATATATCAATCTTCACAACACAGCTTTTCTTCGCATATGGTATCTATGGTTGTCAATGCCTGTAAGCATTGCGCCGCATATTCCGCTCCTTCCGAAGAAATTGAATAGTGTGTCCACTTGCCTTCTTTGCGACCAATCACAACCCCTGAATCGCACAAAATCTTCATATGATGCGACAGCGTGGGCTGTGTCACATGGATTTCCTCAAGCAGCCGGCAGCCGCATTTTTCACCGGTACGCAGAAGCTTCAGAATCCGTATGCGGTTTTCATCACAGAATGCTTTGAATATAGCTGCGGTTTTCTTTTCATCCAAATGCAAATCCCATCCCTCCCATTGATGATCATCTATAAGATATTATACCCATCACATAGATATGTGTCAATATATTTTCAAAAATTTCCACATCAACGGACAAATAGCGACAGAGATTGTTCTGCCGCTGTTCTGCATGATATTGTCAGCAATCCATACCATTTCCATGAAAATCCCAACACCAACTGCCCTGTCGGGCGAAACATTCATCATGTTCTGGATGATAAACTAATGCGGGTACAGCGGGCAATGGAACAGGAATTGGCATCAATCACCTTGGCTGATGTAAAAAAAGATGTCAAAAAATATATACAGAACTAGGCGTTATCTGAAAACAAAGAAAATGACGAATATTTCCCGAAGGCGAGGGCGATTCGAGGCAAAAACACTTGGAAGCCTTCCGGATTCCAAGTGTTTTTAACGAAGAAGCGATCCGCATTTGTAGAAATAGTCAAAATTTTCGA
>CAMBYS010000172.1 GCA_945872165.1 uncultured Clostridia bacterium
CGGATACTGCTCATCATAGCAATCATCTACCATCGGTTCGGAGAACACGATGTTCTTTGCCTTCGCATAGGTTTCCGCATCAATGCCTTCCACATCGTAACGGCACAGCTCACGCACATAGGTCAATGCCGGAATTTCCAGCAGCTCCCGCATGCTGCTGCACAGAGACTGGGACGCACTGTCGAATCCACTGCGCTTTTCAGTATAACATCTTAATACTGCCATGTTGCACCTCGAAAAAACATAGTATCGTCAATTTTTTTGTACGGATATACTTATATATTGTTATCATACCGTTTTTCCGGTTCTTTTTCAACGCCATTGTGCAAATCCACCGGGATTTTGTGACATTCGACTAAATTTCCATATAAAAAGTGTCACTTCCTGCACGTGTCATGGGAAGAAGGAGAAAAAAAAGCAACCGCCCTGCGGTTTTCCGCGGAACGGTTGCAATTCATTTATGGAATGGTATAGCCATAGCCGCCATATGGGTTGGTATAGCCATTGTTATTGGAAGAAGAATCCTGCTGTGTGGATGCCGTCTGACCGGACAGATCTGCTTCATCAATCAATGTAATTTCAAACTCCTGGGTCTTACCGTCACGGTAAATGGTCAGCTTAATGGTATCACCTGCGGACAAGCCGTTCTTGACCTCATTGATCTCCGACATGCCGGTGATTTCCTTGCCATTGACACCGGTGATGATATCACCCGCCTGAATGCCCTTCTGATATGCATCCGATGCAGTATCCACACTGGATACATAGACGCCCTGAGGCAGATTGAAATAGTTTGCACGGGATGCATCAATGTCATAACCGCTGATGCCGATAGCCGGACGTCCGGTAACATGGCCATGGGCAATCAGTTCATCCACGATTTCCTTGGTGGTATTCATCGGAATGGCAAAGCCCATACCTTCAATGGAAGCGCTGTCCATGGAGGAAGCACTCAGCTTGGAAGAGGTAATGCCGATAACCTGACCGGCAGAATTGATGAGTGCACCGCCGGAATTGCCCGGATTGATGGCGGTATCCGTCTGAATCAGGGACATGACACGGTCATTGATGGTGACGTCACGGTTGATGGCAGAAATAAAACCGCCGGTAAAGCTGTTCTGGTATTCAATGCCGCCGGGAGAACCGATAGCAAAAGCACGGTCACCTACCTTGACAGCATCCGAATCGCCAAATTCCGCAGCTGTCAGACCGTTGGCATCAATTTTCAGTACGGCAAGATCCGTCTGTTCATCAGTACCCACCAGTGTGGCCTTATGGGAAGTGGAATCCTCCAGAATGACTGTAAAAATATCGCCGCCGCTGACCACATGGTTATTGGTGATGATATAGCCATCCTCACTCATAATGACACCGGAACCGGAGGACTCACTGCCTGCCCGAATTTCATCCACGATAATTGCTACCACAGAGGGAGATACCTTTTCATATACCTCCGAATAGCTGCCCAGATCATCCTTGGTCTGCTGGATTTCCACTGTCTGGGTATCCGCATCCGTACCGCTGCCGTTGTCTGTCACGCCATAGCCGGCGGAATCCCCGCCGCCCATTGCGGGCAGCTTGATGCCGCCGCCTGCCAGCATACCGCCGCCAAAGGCAATGGCTGCAATCAATACGCCGGCTACTACCGGCTTCCATGGGAAATGGAATGGTTTCTTTGGCTTCTTCGGTTTGTTGGGTTTCTTTCCTCCGCTCCACTGCTCATAGGTGGTTCCGCCGGGAGGCGGTGTGCTGCCGCCGCCATTGCTGTCATAAGAAGTACTGTCCTGTGTATTCCCGTAATAGCTGCTGCTGTAAGTGCTGCTGCTTCGGGTCTGTTCATATGTTCCGCCGGTCTGGTGATATCCGCTGCCCGGCTGTTCCTCTGCGCCGCGTACCGGAGTCTGGTACGGTGTGGTCTGCTCAGATGCTTCCTGCTCCGTATTGCGATTAAACTCGTCCATAAGAGTATCCTCCTTTATGTTGTCTGTATTCTACCGCATCTATATGATAATTCGTTGTCCCTAATGTTAAGTTTTTGTGAACCTGTGTTTTTCTGCATATTGTCCCCCATTGTTTCCATGGAAAGAAGAATTTTCGTGTCTTTTTTGTGACACATATAAAATACCGGCACAGGGGAGTCCCTTCTCCTCTGCACCGGTATGGTCTTATGCTTCTGTTTTTTTGCCTCGTTCATGGCTGTCTGTCTTTTCCGCAAGGGGGATCGTAAAGGCAAATTCCGTACCCTCACTGGAGGAACGAACCGAAATATCACCGCCATGCAGATTGACAATGGATTTGACAATATACAGACCCAGTCCGGCACCGGTACGATCCCGGCTGCGGCTGCGGTCTACTTTATAGAACCGGTCAAATACATGGGGCAGATCCTCTGCCGGAATCTGGGAACCCGTATTGCGGATGAGGAACAGACTCATGGTGCCTTCCCGTTCCGCATGGATGGACAATGTGCCGCCGTCATTGACAAACTTCACCGCATTATCCACCAGATTATAAATGACACGATAGATATTGTCGCTGTCGCCATAGACAATCAGGTCATCTGCCAGATCCACTTCCATTTCCAGTTTTTTGTCATTGATCTGCTTTTCAAAGCTGATCAGCACCTGTGCTGCCATTTCTGTCAGGTTAAAGGGAGCCGGTGTGATAATCAGCTCACCTGCCTGAATCTTTGCCGCATCCAGCATGCGCACCACCAATCGGGACAAACGTGCTACCTCTTCCGAAATGATTTTCAGATACTGGTTATGCTTTTCCGGCGGAATAGTGCCATCCAGCATGCCATCCACAAAGCCGCGGATGGAGGTCATAGGCGTTTTGAGTTCATGGGATACATTGGCTACAAAACCCCGGCTCAGCTCTTCCGTCTGCTGCAGGGAGGTTGCCATGTTGTTAAAGCTGACTGCCAGCTCATCAATTTCATCACAGTTGTTGTTTTCCGATACACGGACATCAAATTCTCCATGCCCGAATTTTTTCGCCGCAGATACCAGACTCTTCAGCGGACGGGTCAGCATATCCGACAGGAACCAGCTGATAATCAGTGTCAGAATCAGGGTAATGCAGATAATCAGCAGATAGCTGCGCATGATGTTGCGCATCAGACCTGTGGTGGAGGTGGATGGTGTTGCCGCAATCACCAATGCGGCAATGGTGCCGTCCTGCCGTTCACAGCGGCTGCCGGCAATGAAATAATTTTCTGTAAACAAGCCGCTGATATTGCCTGTACCGAAATAGGAGCCCTTCTCCCGGATGGTAGCTGCCAGCTTATCACTGACTGTACCCTGCATGGCTTTCTGCAGCTCCTCATCCTCCTGAGGCAGGGACAGGATCTGAATATTGCCTTCCTCATCGGTCAGCAGGATGATACAGCCGCTGACAGCTGCCTGCTGATCCATATAGGTCTGTAAAAAGGTATTATAATCCGTGCTGTCCAGCAGGGTCAGATTATTTTCCACGATGGCATTGATATAATTCACCGTGGTATCCAGCTGTTCCTGCTTTTCCTGGATGGAATACCGGCTGACCTGTGCCATAAATACACCGCCGGTAAAGGTAAAGCTCACCAGAATCAGCATGGCAAATGCAAGATAATTTTTTACAAAGATATTTCTCATCAGTCTCTGGTCTCAAACTTATAGCCTACACCCCAGACGGTTTTCAGCTCCCATTTATCGCTGACACCCTCCAGTTTTTCACGCAGGCGCTTGACATGTACATCTACCGTTCGGGTATCACCGAAATAATCAAAGCCCCATACATCATCCAGCAGCTGTGCACGGGTAAACACCCGGTTCGGGCTGGAAGCAAGGAAGTACAGCAGTTCAATTTCCTTCGGCGGTGCATCCACCCGCTTGCCATCCACAATCAGGTCATAGGCCTGCTTGTCCACTGTCAGCTTATCAAAGGAAATTTTTCCGCTTTCCTCCGGCGCAAAGCGGCGGAATACAGCACGGACACGTGCCACAACCTCACGCATTTCCAATGGCTTGACAATATAGTCATCCGCACCCATTTCCAGGCCATTGACCTTGTCGAAGGTTTCACCCTTGGCGGTGAGAATGATAATCGGCACCTTGCTTTCTTCCCGGATGATTTTGCATACCTGCCAGCCATCCATAATGGGCATCATCACATCCAGCAGAATCATATCCGGATTCACCTTGCGCCACTGTTCCACACCTTCCTCACCATTGGAGGCTTCTGTAATTTCATATCCCTCACGCTCGAGGTATAACCGTAACAGCTCACGAATGTTGCCGTCATCTTCCACAATCAGAATTTTCTTGCTCATTTTCAGATTTCCCTCCTGATTTTCAGGGAGCATCACACGCTCTCGTATTTTAAACCAATTCTATTATACGGCATTTTTCTGCGCAATTCATTACTTTTCTGTAAACGGTTGGGATTTTATACGGGATTTTTACCATGCCAGCCGTTTGGGACAGAAAAACAGCCTTCCGCCGAATCTTTCATGCATCTCAGCCAGTAAAGCTGATGGTACCGTAAAACCAACGGCTCCCTCAGAGGAGGGAGCTGGCGAGACTGAGGGAGTGGCATCCCAGTTTCAGATCTGCACAGAGGTTGCGATTGATACAGCAGATTTACACTGCAACTCCCTCCGTCTTCGTCCTTCGGACGAATCCACCTCCCTCCAAGAGGGAGGCTTT
>CAMBYS010000173.1 GCA_945872165.1 uncultured Clostridia bacterium
CTCCCTCCTCCGGCTGGAATGTTATGGTATGATATCCTCCATCGGCATAATATTCCCCTTCCACCCTATTGCGTTCCAGATAATCAATAATGGGAATGGGCTGGAAATGGATATAATGTCCCTGCCGTTCGGTGCAGAAAATGCTGGTGGTGGAAATGTATTCCAACAGCTCCTCCTCACTTTCCGGTAAATGCTCAAACATGCCGATGTTGTGGGGATTGATGCCATGGGTGCTGTTTTCCCACAGCATATCCCGGGTACACAGCAGCTCCGGCTCCTCTGTCATGCAGGAATTGCTGAACAGCACTGCTTTTACCGGCTCCACCAGAGAAAATGCCCGGATAGTGGGAATGAGTCGGTCTTTTGGTATATCCAGCTGTACCTGGGAGGCACTGGCATAAGTGGGATAATCCGGATACGGATGGAAATACATGGGAACCTTCCAGCTGCGGTACTGCTGCAGATACCGTTCCAGCATGCGATATCGTTCCACATGGAGAAACGCTTTGGAATTGACCTTATAATGGGGATTGATGCCCATGCCGGTCAGGATATACCCGGATTTCCCCAGCTCCTGATTGAGAAAGGAAACATAACACTGAAACCGTTTTTCCAATGTCGCAAGCATAGTTTCCCTGCCCAGAGACAGCTCCAGATTATTATACGAGCAGTCAAAGGAAATGTTGTCTCCATTTTCCGGATGGGTTGCCGAATAACAGATGCCTTCCTCATCATAGCCCTGAGGTTCAAATCCAAAGGTACGGATCAATGCAGCTGCCGCCTGCTGGGGGACAGCAAAATCCACCGCCTCTCCCGACAGATTGACCACCGGCATTTCTACTTCTATGCCTACATATCTCTCCCGCGGCTGTTCTGTGGGTGCGATATATTTCCGGTAAAGATGCTTCTGTATCTCATTCCGTTTCATGCTCCCGCCTTCTTTCCTTCTATTCCCATAGTTTTAGTATGTATTATATCATACTATACCTTTCCCTGTTTGACAAGGGAAATTTGAGAAAACGTTTGCACAGCAAAATACCGTCTCCCCGGCACTTGCACCGGAGAAACGGTATCCATGGTTCTTTGTATTCAAATGCGTTTTCCCGCCGGATCAGGCCTACAGATCAGAAAAGATCTGGTACAGATAACGCAGATTTTCCTCGCTGTCCACATATTCTGCCCCATGCTTTGTGCCGGCAAAAACCGGTTTGCCTTCCCGATAGGCAAGCAGCTGGGCAAAGGGAACCGGCTTCCAGTCCTCCTCCGACAGCGGCACAGTGGAAAACATAGTGGAATCATCTTTTTCCAGCAGGTACAGGGAGTCTTTATAATTGGTATGCACATACATCTGTTCCCCGTCAAACAGCAGTAGATTCAGCTTGTTTTCCGGCGCCAGCTTGACAACCGCATCATTGATAATCTGAAAGCGCTGTTCTGCAGAAAGAGCCCCCTTCTGCTCCGCCTGGTCAATCAGGCTCACCAGATATAACAGAATGCGCTCACTGTCTGTGTTTCCCTTCTGGACTCCCACAAACGCATCCAGCGGCGGATAAGAAAAAATGGTTCCGTTGTGCACCAGCGTCCAGCGCCGGCCGGCTGCGTCCACCTGGGTATACGGATGACAGTTGTCATACTCAATCTGTCCGATGGTGGCATAACGGATGTGTCCGAATGCGGCTGCCGCCTCCACAGATTCCGCCAGCCGCGCCTGTAACCGCAGGCTTTTGGAGGCCTGCATTGGCTGCTTTTCTATGGATGCCGTATTGCCCTCAAAGGTCACCAGTCCCCAGCCATGGGGATGATGGACGCTATGGGAATAGAACTCCTTTAAATAGCCGGTAATATTCTGTTTTTTCTGTGAACTGAAACCAAATAATTCGCACATATGCTTCTGAGCCTCTGGGATAAATCTGTTTTTATTTCCTACTATTTTCCTATGATTACAGAATTATTATAGGACATCCGCCTGTCCTTGTCAACAGGAATCTCCCCGGATTCGGATATTTTTGACAAAAGGCAAAAACAGCTCCCATGATCCCTCATTGGAGCTGTTCGCTTCTATGTTACTGCACTGCCTGTGCAAAATCCTCCACCAAATCCTCGATGTCCTCAATGCCCACGCTGATGCGCAGCAAGTCCTCGGTCACGCCTGCATGTTCACAGGCTTCCGCCGGGGTATGGGCATAAATCGTTGACCGGGGATGCACCACCAGTGTACGGATATCTCCCACATTGGTGATGTTTACCGCATACCGCAGGCGGTTGATGACCTGAAAGGCTTTTTCTCTGTTTCCCAACCGGATGGTCAGGATGGCACCGTATCCACCCTGCAGCACACGGGATGCGGTCTCATGCCATGGGCTGGATGCCAGACCGGGATAATTGACCGACACCACGCCATCCATGTGCTCCAGCGCCGCGGCAAGCTGCAGTGCATTGCTGCACTGCCGTTCCATGCGCAGCCCCAGGGTTTCCATGCCGATGCTGTTCAAAAATGCGTTCATCGGTGAAAGACAGGGGCCCATGTCCATCAGGATGTTCTGCCGCAGCTTGCTTGTCAGGGCATATGGTCCGAATTTCTTCCAGTCCCTCATGGCAGGAAAAGCATCCCATCGGAAAGTGCCGCTGTCCACCAGCACACCACTGATGGCATTGCTGCTGCCATTGATATATTTGGAGCTGGAATGAATGGCGATATCCGCACCTTGCTCCAGCACCCGGGCCAGAATCGGTGTGGCAAGGGTATTGTCCACCACAAACAGGATATTGCCCTTCTGCCTGAGATACCGGCTGACCGCCGGAACATCCAGTACATCCAGTCTGGGATTTCCGATGATTTCTGCAAAGACAAGGCGTGTTTTCGGTGTCACCACCTGTTCCAGTGCTTCCGGTGTACAGGCCTCCACATACCGTGTGGTAATGCCAAACTGCTGCAAATCCGCAAACAGACCAATGGTCCCGCCGAATACACCGGCACTTGCCACAATCTCATCCCCGGCGGACAGAACTGCCAGACATAAAGACGTAATAGCTGCCATGCCGGAGGCAAAGGCGACTGCACTGATGCCTTGCTCCAGAGCGTTTATACGCTGCTCAAAAGAGGCAATGGTGGGATTTCCAATCCGGGTATAGGCATAGCCTGCCGCCCGGTTTTGAAAAATCGCTTCCAGTCCCTCTGCCGTGGCATTGCCAAAGGCACTGGTCTGATAAATCGGCGTCAATGTGGCACCGGTATTGGCCTTGTCACCCGCAAAGCGGTCATGCAGCAGACGGGTATTGGTTTTCATCCCATTCCTCCTCAGTCCGTCAGACAAAGGCCATCGCATTCCGCCTGTTCATAGTCAATCGGCTCCAGAATCGTAGGGTGATCACCGCATACCGCACAATTTGCCACATGCTTTGGCAGCTTGATTTTACGGAAGGTCATGGTCAATGCATCATAGGTTAATAGGGAACCGGTGAGCAGTTCTCCCTTGCCGATGAGATACTTGATGGCTTCCATAGCCTGCAGGGAACCAATCACACCGCCCATGGCGCCGATGACACCCGCCTGCTTACAGGTGGGTACAGAATCCTTCGGTGGCGGATTCTCAAACACACAACGATAGCATGGGCCCTGTCCCGGCACATAGGTCATCAGCTGACCCTGAAACCGAATGATGCCCGCATGGGAAAAGGGCTTTTTCGCCAGCACACAGGCATCGTTAATCAGGAACTTTGCCGGGAAATTGTCTGTGCCGTCAATGATAAAGTCATAGGGCTCAATCAGCTCCATGATGTTGCTGGAATCCACAAATTCCCGATAGGTATGTACGGTGACATCCGGGTTCAGTGCATTTATGGTCTCCTTTGCAGATTGTACTTTCGCTTTGCCCACATCCTGCGTGGAATGAATGATCTGCCGCTGCAGATTGGACAGATCTACCTCATCCGCATCCACAATGCCAATGGTGCCCACGCCTGCTGCTGCCAGATACATGGCTGCCGGTGCACCCAGACCGCCTGCGCCGATAATGAGTACCTTTGCATTGAGCAGCTTTTTCTGTCCCTTAGCGCCAACTTCCTTCAGAATGATATGACGGGAATAGCGTTCTATCTGTTCATTGGATAAAGCCATCAGCAGCCTCCTCCCATGAAGTACAGGAACTCCACCTCATCCCCATCCTTGAGGGCATAGCTCTCATACTGGGCAATTCTCAAAAATTCCTCGTTGACGGAAACCGTCACGCTCTGGGGATCGCTGATCTTTTCTGCCGCAATCAGCTGGGCAACCGTTGTGCCCTCTGCATATTCCTTCTTTTCTCCTGCAATAATCAATGTCATACTGGTCACTCCTCTTCTGTTTTGCGGACGATTAAGTTATACGTACCGTCCTGGTTGTCAATCAGCTTTAAAATCTGATGTCCTTCCTCCTTGATGGAACGGGGTACATTGCGTACCGGCTCGCCATCGTTCATACGGATGGAAAGGATTTCGCCCTCATCCAGCTCCTCCAGTGCCACCTTTGCCTTGACAAAGGTCACCGGACAGACCACATCGGTGATATCCACTGTATCGGTAATGTTGTACTCAGCCATGTTATGCCTCCTCAAGCTTCGCCTTCAATGCGTCAATACCCACACGTTCCAGTGTCTTGCGGAACCGTTCGCCCTTGTTGGCA
>CAMBYS010000174.1 GCA_945872165.1 uncultured Clostridia bacterium
GTTGGTCGGTTCCATCGCCTCCCAGCGTCTGGGTGTACCCTTTGGCATTGTGGATCTGTCTCTGGCACCGACACCGGCAGTTGGTGACTCAGTTGCCCGGATTCTGGAGGAAGTTGGTCTGGAATGCTGCGGTACCCATGGCACCACTGCGATTCTGGCTATGCTGAATGATGCAGTCAAGAAGGGCGGCGTCATGGCATCTGCTGCAGTTGGCGGATTGTCCGGTGCCTTTATTCCGGTATCGGAGGATGAAGGCATGATTCATGCTGTGAATGAAGGCAGCCTGCATCTGGATAAGCTGGAAGCCATGACGGCGGTATGCTCGGTAGGTCTGGATATGATTGCCATTCCGGGTGATACACCGGCAGAGACCATTTCCGCGATTATTGCGGATGAAGCAGCCATTGGCGTAGTCAACAACAAGACCACAGCAGTGCGCATCATTCCGGCAATCGGAAAGAAGGTAGGCGAAGAGCTGGAATTTGGCGGTCTGCTGGGTTCCGCACCGGTAATGGAGGTACATCCCTTCTCTGCAGCTAAGTTCATCCGTCGCGGCGGACGTATTCCGGCACCGATGCATTCCCTCAAGAACTAAGGCGTATGAAACGGGCAAAGCGTCTGATACGGCGGTTTCGTGCATGGTATGCAGCGGGCATGTTCGGCATGTCTGCTCTGCTTGGTCTGCTTGGACGAAGAAAATGAAACAATTGCAGCATGTTGCTGTGACAGCAAAGGGAGCACCTGCAAGTGCTCCCTTTTTTGCGATTTTAGCCGATGATGTTACTGGTTTTGTAAGAGCAAAGGCTCCCTCTTGGAGGGAGCTGGCGCCGAAGGCGACTGAGGGAGTAAAATGTCAATCTATTGTATCAATCGTATCTCTGTGCAGAACCGGACATTGACCCGAAACTCCCTCCGTCATTTGCTGACGCAAATGCCACCTCCCTCCTCTGAGGGAGGCTTTTTGGCGGAACCGTTTCATTGCTGCCCCAGCCGGTAAGACAGAGCTCTCTGCTCCAAAAACCGTTTGACACACCTTTCCATATGCCGTACAATACAAACAGAATGACTTGTTTGAAAAAGCTTTTTCCTGAAAGGAGGAAAAAACACATGTTTGAAACCTTCCGCCATATCCGCGGGCAATTGCTGCTGGCTGCCATCGGCAGTCTGGTGCTTGGTATTCTGATGCTGATTCAGCCGGGATTGTTTTTAAAGCTGATTTGTTATGTCATGGGCGCTCTGCTGATTGCCTATGGTGTTATTGGTATTCTGGGCTGTCTGAAAAACCATCTGGCACAGATGTTTTCCATTGTTTTTTATGTGATTGTTGCCGGTCTTGGCATTTATATCATTGCAGCACCGGAAACCATCAGCTCGATTCTGCCGGTGATTTTCGGTATCCTGCTGGTATTGGATGGCATGCTCAATCTGCGTCATGCCATTGGTCTGCGCCGGTTTGGTGATCCGGGCAGTGTGACCATTTTCATTATCGGTATCATTACCGTGGTACTGGGTGCCGTGATCCTGTTCCATCCCTATTCCACTGCACAGCTGACTTTCCGGCTGGTAGGGGCAGCACTGGCATATAATGGCCTGTCTGACCTGCTGGTATTGTATCGTATGAACCATGCCAATAAAATCTACCGCCAGCGTAATCCGGAACAAAAGGACAATGTCATTGATGTGGAAGTTCGGCCGGTGGATGATGACAAGGAGGAATAAACCCCGTGAGTCTGGACAGAGAAGAACTGGAACAGATGCCTGAAGGTACGGATTTCTTTTCCATGAGCGATCAGGTGCCCACAGAAGAGGAATTATATGACCTTGCAGAGCTGTTTAAGGTATTTGGCGATTCCACCCGCATTAAAATCCTGTACGTACTGGTGGAAAGTGACATGAGTGTGGGCGATATTGCCCAGGCACTCAATATGACCCAAAGCTCGATTTCCCATCAGCTGCGGGTGCTCAAGCAGAGCCGTCTGGTACGGTTCCGCCGGGAAGGCAAAAATATTGTCTATTCCCTTGCGGATGACCATGTGCATACCATCATGAGCCAGGGTTTGGAACACCTGGAGGAATAAGAGGAAACAGAAAGGCTGCCCATCACATTTGGATGGACAGCCTGTTTTTTTTATTTTGCTCCAAACATTATCCGTTGGCGGTACTGCCTGCCTTGACTTTAATCCAAAGCTCAGATAAGCGCTGGCGGAGATATTCATTATCGCGGAATACCTCATCCTTGTCATAATCTGAACGGGGGATATAGGCTTCATTGCCTTCATAAATGCCGCCTTCTCCAGAGACATCCTTGGCAACCTCTGCATTGGAAGAGGTATAGCCGACCTCCTCTGTGTTGTCATAGGATGCATCATAGCTCAGCACATAATTGATAAATTCATTGGCAAGGTCAGGATTGGGGGCATTCTTGGGGATGACCATGGCATCACTCCAGACATTGGTGCCTTCAGACGGACAGTAATAGCCCATATCGGGATTTTCCGACAGGATATATGCCGCATCACCGCTGTACACAATGCCGATATCCTTGGTACCATTAATCATGTTGTCAATGATTTCATCGGTGACATATACCGGATGCATGGTGTTATTGATGTTGCACAGCCATTCATATGCCGCATTGATTTCTTCCTCACTGTCAGTATTCATGGAATAGCCCAGTGCCTTAAAGGCCATCATGAAGGAATCCCGCTCGGAATCATATAAATACAGCTTGTTTTCATACTTCGGATTGGCAAGAATATTCCAGCCTTCCTTTTCCAAATCCTCATAATCCACATTGTTTTTGTTGTATACCATGCCGACTGTACCCCAGAAATAGGGGATGGAATAGGAGTTATCCGGGTCATAGGGCAAGCCCACAACCGCTGGGTCCAGCAGGTCAAAATTGGTGATGACTTCCCGGTCCAGAGGCTGTAAATAATTTTCCTTCAGCAGACGTTCAATCATATAATCCGAAGGAACCAGCACATCATAGCTGTCACCGGAGGACAGCTTGGTATACATCATTTCATTGGAATCAAAGGTTTCCATGATGACACGGCAGCCATATTCCTCCTCAAAATTCTCAATGATTTCATCACCGGTATATTCACCCCAGATATACAGCCGGAGGGTATCACTGCTGCCGGAGGATTTGTTGGTACCGTCAAATTCTGTACCCGGACCGCCGCAGCCGGATAACAGACCGGTGAGCAGGGTTCCGGCGCACAGCAGGGATACAATACGATGCTTCAGCTTCATACAGCTTCCTCCTCCTCTTTTTTACGATTCATCGCACGGTCACGGATCATCGGAATGAGATTGATGAGCAGCAGTACCGCGGTAATGATGACAATTACCAGAGTGGAAATGGCATTAATGGAGGGATTGACACGTTTTGCCATGGTATACACCAGAATGGAAATATTCTGCACGCCATTGCCGGTGACAAAATAAGAAATGACGAAGTCATCAAAGGACATGGTAAAGGCAATCAGTGCCCCGGCAAAAATACCCGGTGCCAGCTGGGGAATGATGGCATGCCACATCGCCTGCCAGGGATTGGCACCCAAATCAAGGGCAGCATCCGCCAGATTCGGGTCCAGCGTCCGCAGGCGGGGGGTAATGGACAGCATGACATAGGGAACACAAAAGGCAATATGTGCCAACAGCATGGTCATAAATCCCTTGCTGATTTCCATGGTGGCAAAGAACATCAGCAGACCAATTGCCGTAACGATTTCCGGGTTCATAATCGGCAGGTCATTGACCATATTGACGGTCCGGCGCAGGGGTTTGCTGCATTTGGACAGGCCAATGACCGTAATGGTGCCAATAATCGTGGAAAAAATGGTGGCAAGAATGGCAACCAGGAAGGTAGTCCAGATGGCACTCATCGTCATGGAGGAGGAAAACATTTTCTCATACCACCGCAGGGAAAACCCGGAAAAGGTAGTCAGTGAACGGGTGGAATTAAAGGAGAACACCACCGTATAAATAATCGGAATATAAAAGAATACAATGACAGCCGCAAGCAGAATGCGGGTCCAATGGAATTTTTTCAGCTTCATACTTCATCCTCCCTGTTTTTGTCCAGTTTACGGGTGAAATACATGGAAATCATAATGATAATAACCATGGTCAGGGATAGTGCACTGCCAAAGCTCCAGTTGCCGGAGGTCAGGAACTGGGATTCAATGACATTACCAATGAGCACATACTGTCCGCCGCCCAGCAGCTTGGGGATAAAAAAGGAGGACACCGCAGGCAGGAATACCAGCGTAATGCCGGAGATCATGCCCGGAATGCTCAAGGGCAGCGTTACCTTGAAAAATGCCTTCACATGGTCAGCACCCAGATCACTGGCAGCCTCCAGATAGGAGGGATCCATCTTGGATAAGGAGGTATGGATTTCCAGAATCATAAAGGGCAGGAAATTGTATACCATACCCAGTACCACGGCAAAATCCGTATACATAAACTGGAATGGGCCAATGTGCAGCAGACCCAGCAGGTGATTGAGCAGGCCCTTGTCCTGCAGAATGCCAACCCAGGCATAGGTGCGCACCAGCATGTTGATCCAGGTAGGCAGCGTGATGACAAGAATCAGCTTGGTGCTGCTCATGCCG
>CAMBYS010000175.1 GCA_945872165.1 uncultured Clostridia bacterium
GTAAAGCGTGCCTATCAGCTGGCACATGAGGCGGGAAGTACGGATGCGGTGCTGAGCCAGCTGTTCCGGCTGGCGGCAACGGCAGGAAAACGCAGCCGTACCCAGGTACGACTTTCTGCGGCACCTCTTTCGGTAGCCGGACAGGCTGTGGAACAGCTGGCGGCGGAGATGGGTGATCTGACCGGCAAACGTGCACTGGTCATCGGCAATGGAGAAATGGGACGGCTGGCATCCAGCCTTCTGGCAGCAAGAGGCTGTCAGGTCACTGTGACCCTGCGAACCTACCGGCATGGAGAGACCATTGTCCCGGCAGGCTGTCAGACCATTGGATATGACGAACGCATGAAGCTGGTACCCACATGTGATATTTTGCTCAGTGCTACCACCAGCCCCCATTACACCATCACATGGGACAATCTGGCGGGATTGGAACGAATCCCTCAGGCTGTATGTGACCTGTCCATTCCACGGGATATTGAACCTACCATCCGGGAACTGCCGGGAGTACGGCTATTTCTGGATATGGACAGTATGGGCGGACGGGATGTGCATGTGGATGCACAGGCTCGTCAGCAGGTAGAGGATATCATTGAGGAAGAAATGCTGAAGCTGGAACGCTGGTGCAGCTATCGGGAGGATTTACCGATGATGGATGACCTGTGCCGTCTGATTGCCGAACGGGTGGCAACCGGCTATGATTTTTCCCTGTTGGCAGACGGAGAAGAAACAGAGGTTGCGGATAAAATGGAACAGGCAGCACGATTGGCGGTGGAAAAAACCGCACGGCTGCTGTTCAGCGGTCTGCAGGGAACCCTTGCAGAAGGCGCGCTGGAAATCTGCCGGGAAGCGATTTTACGCAAAGCACCCCAGCTGCGGGACAGGAGGACATCATGAAATTATATGTAATTGGCATTGGCCCGGGTGGTGCAGACCAGATGACACCGCGGGCACTGACTGCCATTCAAAATAGTGATATCATTGCGGGTTATACCACATATATTGATCTGGTACGTCCGCTGCTTGGAGACAAGGAAATTTTACAGACTCCTATGAAGCAGGAGATTGACCGGTGTATCCGGGCACGGGATGCAGCGCTGACCGGTAAAACGGTTGCCATGGTCTGCTCCGGTGATGCAGGCGTATATGGCATGGCAGGTCTGATGCATGAGGTATGTGAAGCATATCCAGAGCTGGATATTGAAGTGATTCCGGGTATTACCGCAGCCTGCGGCGGAGCCGCTGTGCTGGGTGCGCCGCTGATTCATGATTTTGCAGTCATCAGCCTGAGTGATCTGCTCACACCATGGGAGACCATTGCAAAGCGTCTGGATCTGGCGGCACAGGCGGATTTCTGTATCTGTCTGTACAATCCCTCCAGCCGCAAGCGGGCAGATTACCTGCAAAAGGCATGTGACATTTTGCTGAAGAGCAAAGCTCCGGAAACCCCCTGCGGCATTGTGCGCAACATTGGACGGGACGGAGAACAGGGAGAAATTTATACCCTTGCACAGCTGCGGGAGGTACAGGTGGATATGTTTACCACGGTATTCATCGGCAACAGCCAGACCCGGGTGATCCATGGCAAGCTGGTTACGCCCAGAGGCTATGAAAACAAATGAAGCTTGTCATTTTTGCGGGAACCAGTGAAGGACGTGACCTGTGTACCCGGCTGTCTCAGGCCGGCAGAGAAGCCATGGTTTGCGTGGCGACGGAATACGGAAAGGAAGTTCTCCCGCCGATGCCGGGCATCACAGTGCATACCGGACGGATGACGGCGGAGGAAATGGCGGATTTTCTCCAGGAGACCCAGCTGGTTGTGGATGCTACCCATCCCTATGCAGTAGAGGTCAGCAAAAACATCCGGCAGGCCTGTGAAATGGCAAATTGCCGGTATATCCGCCTGCTGCGTCCAAAAACACAGGCAGAGCATGTGGTGCATGTGGCAAGTACCGCAGAAGCGGCAGAATATCTTGCCCATACCGAAGGCAATGTGCTGTTGACCGTAGGCAGCAAGGAGCTTCATTGCTTTACTGCTGTGCCGGAGTATGCTAAGCGGCTGTGGCCCCGGGTGCTTCCGGCGGCGGCATCCATGGAAATCTGCCAGAAGCTGGGTTTCCCGGCGGCCCATACCATCCTGATGCAGGGCCCGTTTTCCGAGGAACTGAATACAGCGCTGCTGCATACCTGTGAGGCAAAATGGCTGGTGACCAAGGACACTGGTGCGGCTGGCGGACTGCCGGAAAAACTGGCAGCGGCAAAGCGATGCGGCTGTCAGGTCATTTTGATTGACCGTCCGCAGGAGGACGGCATGACACCGGAGGCGGTATATCGTTTGCTTCTTCCCAGCAAACCGCTGCGGTTTCCACTGTTTGTGGATTTGACCGGAAGGCAGTGTCTGGTTGTGGGCTGCGGCAAAATCGGTGCCCATCGGGCAGAGGTGCTGCTGCGGTATGGTGCTGCGGTGACAGTTGTAGCACCGGATGGAGAAGCACCGGCAGGTGTGACACACATCAAGCGGGCATTTCAGCCAGAAGATTTGGACGGTATGTTTCTTGCCACAGCGGCAACAGACAACCGGCAGGTCAACCATGCAATCTATGAACAATGCGTGCAGCGAAATATTTGGGTCAGCACAGCGGACAATCGGGAGGAATGCACCTTTTTCTTCCCGGCGGTGCGAGCTGGCGGAGGACTGTCGGTAGGATTGGTTTCCGATGGCAGTGACCATAAAAAGACCGCACGGGCAGCCCGTGCCATCGAAGCTGTGCTGCAGGAGGAGATAGGATGAGCAAAACGATACGGGTAGGCAGCCGGGAATCCAAGCTGGCTGTCATCCAGAGTGAAATGGTCATAGATGCCATCCGTGCCTGTGACCCTTCGGTACAGGTAGAGCTGGTGACCATGAAAACCACCGGAGATAAAATCCTTGACCGGACCTTGGACAAGGTGGGCGGCAAGGGTTTATTTGTGAAAGAGCTGGATCGTGCGCTGTTGGCGGGTGAAGTTGACTTAACCGTACATTCCATGAAGGATTTACCCGCCCAGCTGGATGAAAACCTGCCGCTGGTGGCGGTATCCAGCCGGGAAACACCCTATGATGTACTGGTTTTGCCGGAGGGCTGTACCGAATGGGATCAAAGCAAACCGGTTGGCTGTGCATCCGCACGACGAACCGTACAGATCAAAGCATTGTATCCGGCAATCGAAGTAAAGCCGGTGCGGGGCAATATTCAGACTCGGCTGCGCAAGCTAGACAGTGGGGAATATGGTGCGCTGGTTCTGGCACAGGCAGGCCTGCACCGTCTGGGATTGGATGCACGGATTCATCATATTTTTACACCGGAAGAAATCCTGCCTTCCTCCTGCCAGGGCATTCTGGCGGTACAGGCACGGAAGGATTTTGACCGTGAGATCTTACAACAGTTTCACGATGCGGATTCATGGGATTGTGCCATGGCAGAACGGGCGTTTATCCGTGCACTGGATGGGGGCTGTTCCTCACCGGTAGCGGCATTTGCGCAGCTTATGGATGCAGATACCATGAAGCTCACCGGCTTGTATGTCACAGAGGACAGAACCCATTCCTGCATCGAAACTATTATCTGTCCGCGAAGCGACGGTGCAGCCTGTGCTGCCAGCCTTGCTCTGCGGATGAAAAGCGAGGGAATCCTATGGGAAAGGTAACACTGGTTGGTGCAGGCCCAGGTGATCCGGGACTGCTGACCATCATAGGCCGTCAGGAAATTTTAGATGCGGATGTCATTGTGTATGACCGTCTGGTAGGACCGGAAATTCTGGCATTGATGCCGGAACAGGCGGAATGTATTGATGTAGGCAAACAGAGCAACCATCATCCGGTGCCCCAGTGGCGGATCAATGAAATTTTGCTGGAAAAGGCACAGGAGGACAAACAGGTCGTCCGGCTCAAGGGCGGAGACTGCTTCCTGTTCGGACGGGGCGGCGAGGAGCTGGAGCTTCTGGCACAGCATGGGATTCCCTTTGAGGTCATCCCGGGCATTACCAGTGCTCTGTCAGTTCCGGCTTATGCAGGCATTCCGGTAACCCATCGGGATTTTACCTCTTCTGTGCACATCATTACCGGTCACGCAAAGGCAGGCAGTACACTGGACATTGATTTTGACGCATTGGTACGGCATAAAGGCACCTTGGTATTCCTGATGAGTGTTGCCAGCACACCGATGATTCTGGACGGACTGATGAAAGCCGGTATGCCGCAGGATATGCCGGCTGCCATGATTGAACGTGGTACACTGCCCGGACAGCGTAAGCTGGTGGCACAGGTTGGCACACTGGCCCAGCGTATGAAGGAAGAAGGCATTTCCAGTCCGGCGATTTTGATTGTGGGCAGCGTATGCGCACTGTCTGACGATTTCGACTGGTTTGATTCACTGCCGCTGCACGGTGTCACCGTAGCGGTGACCCGCCCAAAGGCACGGGCAGGCACCCTGACCGACCGGCTGCGTCAGTTGGGTGCGGATGTCATTTCCTATCCATGCATTGAGACACAGACCATCTGGCCCAATATGCCGGTGGTGGAAGCGCTGGCTTCTCTTGACCAGTATCATTGGCTGGTGCTGACCAGCCCGGCAGG
>CAMBYS010000176.1 GCA_945872165.1 uncultured Clostridia bacterium
GGAATTCTTCGCCGCAGACGCAAGTAAGCGCGAAGATGTAAAAATGACGTTCTGAGAAAGGAGACGGCGATCATGGAAGAAAAACAAACGATGACGAACAAACAGTTGGAAGCCAAGCTTAAATCCTTGCGCAGCAAGGCAGCGATTGCCAAGGTTTTGACTTACGGTTCCGGTGCGGCGATGATCCTGATGTTCATCGTCGGAATGATCCCGATTGCGGTGATTTTTCTTGTGGTCGCGCTGGTGAGTGGGTATCAGTTATCCGAGAACAGCAGTAGGCTCAAAAAGCTCCTCAGTGATAATATCATCAACGGTGTGCTGAGGGAGACGCTGGGTGATACCGTGGAATATAACCCGTGGGGCAAAATAAGCCCTGGCAGTATGGTGTTTCCGTTCTCTTATAATACAGTGGACGGCAGCGATCATATCAAGGCGGTCTACAATGGGCTGAACATTGAACTGGGCGACATCGAGCTGATTGATGAGACAGAGGACACCGACGAAAACGGACACACAGAAACGCGCAGAGATACGGTCTTTAAGGGGCAGTGGCTTACCTGCGACTTCGGCAAGGAACTTGCTGGCCAAGTATATATCTCCGAGTGGACCAAAAAAGACCGCAGAATGATGAAAAGCAATGTCACGATGGATAACGAGCAGTTTAGCAAGCGCTTCTGTGTCAGAGCGGATAATCCGCAGGAAGCGTACTACATCCTCACACCGCACATGATGGAATATATTCTCACCATGGCGGACAAGGGCGGCGGCACTGTCTATTTGTCTTTCCTGCGAGACGGAAAGATGCACGTTGCGGTCAAGACCAGGCGTGACTTCTTTGAACTTGGGAAAAGTAATGCTGATGTGGAAGAACTGCGCCAGAAATTTTTGGGTGAGCTGCGCTGGTTCACCGATATAATCGACACGCTGCGTGTGGAGGATACCCTCTATAAGAAGGCGACAAACGCATGACGCTGGGAACAGCCGTTCTTCTGCTAGCACTGGCTGTGGCAGACATCGTGCTGGCCTTTTGGTATTTGCGTAAAAAGCCGAAACTGCGCATCATTTGTCTCATACTGTTGTCTCTGATCGTGCTGGTTCTCGCCGGATATATCGGTCTGACTCTGATTCTTGTGGATGCGGCCAGAAACCAACCGCCTGCGTGACAGGGCGGAACAATCATAATTGAGAAGCGAAAAGCGAAAGTGTCCTTCAGGATACCTTCGCTCTTTGCTTATGTGTTGTACACCCGAATCCGTCAGCTAACAGTGATAAGTATGAATTACTTTCTTATCGCTGTTAAGCCAAGGGTTTTCGGGTTTCCGTGGATCATTCCAACTCTATTGCCGAAGGGTGATTCGGTTTATCTGCGGGCAATTTTGGTCTTTTTACCTCTCGATTTTCTCCGTCGTCCCCCAATTCTCTGTCTTCTCTCAGCGCGGTAATGCCAAAATAATTCCACGCTATTTGTTTTGAAAGTGGAGGTCAGGATGATCTGGAAGGACGATGAACCTTGGTGGGTATTGGCCGATGTGTGCCGGGCGCTGGGGATACAGAATAGTTGAGATGTTGTCAAACCGCTGGATGATGATGAAAAGGGTGTAAGTCAAATCTACACCCTTGGAGGTCCTCAGCAGATGACCATCATCAACGAATCTGGCCTTTATTCGGTAATCCTCCGATCTGTGCTCCCTTTCGCAGGAATTCTTCATTGATTCTGTTGCAGAAATTGCAGAGCTGGTAGGCAGGCTCACAATGACGAATCAACTTTCCAATAACCCGACTTTGCGACGGAGCAATCGCATTCGTACTATCCACGGCTCCCTTGCCATTGAACAGAATACGCTCAGTCTGGAACAGGTAACTGCAGTCCTCAACGGCAAGCACGTTCTGGCTCCGCCCAAGGATATTGCAGAGGTCAAGAATGCCTATGAGATTTATGATCGGCTGGACGAGCTGGATCCCTACTCCGTGGATGATCTGCTGACCGCTCTGAGGCGTTGTTTTATTTTTGTCTTTATTCAGGAATTATTTCTTTGACTTATCAGAAATCAAATATTATTCCAACTCAATAAGTTCCTGGTGAAATACCAGCGTCGAGGTCTTGCCTGTTTTTTCATCGGTATAGCACAGGCGAAGTTCCTCCATTCCATCCAACTGGTAGGTGATGACCTGATCATAAGACATGGACTGCCAGGAATGGGGAGGGTCAAAATCCACTTTGTCTATCTCTGAAAATTGCAGCTGATCTTCGGACAAAATATTCATTTTGCCCGATATGCCGGGATTTCCCGCTTCTGCATCATACATGCTGAAGGTTCCGTCTTCGTTGATATATAGGACGAAGTATCCTACATAATCGGAGGGATCCTCTAGGGTTCCGCTTTCACACTGCCATTCTCCCATCATTTCTGCAGGAAAATCGAGATATTGGGGCTGCTTTTTTCCACAGCCGGTTATGGGCAGGATGAGAATCGAGGACAGAATCAGCCATTTCATCCATATATTGTTTGTGTTTTTACGTTTTTTTCTCATGCTGCATGCTCCTTTCCATCGCGGGGAGACAGGAAACAGGTTCCCCCGGCAGAGGGTATACGGTATTTCTTTGCATTTTATTATAATAGATTTTCTCCTGCAAAGAAAGTGGGAAAATTCCATGCAGCGGATACGTTCCACAGATCAGGAGCTGGAAAAATTTTGATGTACTTGTATAGTCAGTTGAAAAAATACAGAAAAAATTGCTATAATGCAATCAAAGGTTTTTTGTAAAAAAGCGAGGGGATTGCCTGTACATGAATCATCATTGGGGGATACCGATGCTGTTGTAATCATACGGAAATATCCGCTGGCAGAATGGAAGTGTGCCAGCCATAACATGGTATGTTGACCAGCAGCGGGCCAGCAAAAGGCACCGCTAAGGGAATGACATAAATTTATTGCAAAATGAGGGATGAAACATGACAAAACGAGTATGGAGCCTGCTGCTGGCATTGTGCATGGCAGTGACGCTGCTGCCAATTACAGTATTTGCGGCAGAGCCACAGGTACGGCAGAGAATGACAGGGGTATCTGCTGTACAGCAGAATGCTGAGGAGGAACAGGACAGCAAAGCAGCTGCCGGCTATATCTATGTCAATGGTACCAAATTGACGGATGGTATGTACTGGAGAAATGGAAATGCCAGTGCTTCATCATCCAACTATAATGCGTACTATAAAAGCGGCACATTGTATCTGAAAAATGCAAAAATTACAGGCGGTCGGACTGTATCCTATGATGGACGCAATGCCACAGTGGGAATTTATGTCCCGAATGGGTCCATTGGTATCAGCCTGTCCGGTACCAACAGCATTTCCAATTCCAGCTATGTAGCAGTTGGCATTTATGTGGAATATGGTTCGCTGACCATTTCCGGCAGCGGTATACTTTCTGCGGGCACAAAAAAGTCACTGGGGGACAGCGATGGAAATGATGCCATTGTTGTCAATGACAATCTGACCATTTCCGGAACAACGGTATCTGCCAATGCGGGCTGGACCGGTATTTTCTGTGATGGTACTTATACTATTCAGGATGCAGTGGTTTCTGCATATGGACAATTCGATATCGGCACATGGGCACGCACCATCAATATCAAAAACAGCAGAGTAACCGTCAATGGCTGTTATGGTATGGGAACCACGGTCAGCACTACGATTTCCGGAAAATCTCTGGTTATCACACGCGGCACGGGATTTGGTGATTCCGTACCGGCTGTAGGCCTGGATAGCAGAACCAATACCTCTGGTATGAAAACACTGGTGGGTTCCAGTGAGGCATCTGCCTATGGCATCAGTAATTTTGACAGTGTAGATCACAGTGCATATCCATATGTTGCTGTGTATTCCAATACCTATTCCGGGAACCGGTTTGTGGATGTCCATAGCTCAGACTGGTTCTACAGCCCGGTAGGATATGTTTATAACAAGGGACTGATGGCTGGTACAAGTGCCATTCGCTTCTCACCGAATAATGGGATGAACCGTGCCATGGCGGCAATGACATTGTATAAGATGTCCAAGCTGTCCGGCTTCCATATTTCGACCGGTTCACCGAAAAACTTTACCGCTGTATCCTCTGGTGCATGGTATGCAGATGCAGTCAAATGGGCAAGCGGTGCAGGAATTGTTTCCGGCACAGGCGGCAACCGTTTTTCTCCCAATGCGGCGGTGACCCGTGAGCAGTTTGCCGTCATGCTGTATGGCTATGCGAAAAAACTGGGATGGAGTGTTTCATCGAGTGCAAGTCTGAGCGGCTTTTCGGATGCAAACCGTGTTTCTTCATGGTCGAAGGATGCGATGAAATGGGCAGTTGCACGCAAAATTATGAGCGGTTCAGATGGAAAACTGATGCCCCAGGGCACCCTGACACGGGCGCAGGCTTCAGTGATGCTTCGACAGTTTGCATCATTGGGTTAATCTGAACAGAAGGATAAAATATGTAAGGAGTCGCTAAAAAGCGGCTCCTTATGTTTTTTCTGCTGAAATCATGGGTGCAGTACCAAGGATTCCGAATGTAAGTGACGAAACGGTACGTAAAACAATTTTGAAGCTTGGATATGTCTATAA
>CAMBYS010000177.1 GCA_945872165.1 uncultured Clostridia bacterium
CAGCTCATCCAGTACATCCTTTACCATATCACTGCAGCGTACCATCTCTCTGGCTACCATTTGCAGGGCGGCAGCAGGCTGATTCATGAGCTTCCAGTCAAGGAATCGCGGTTCAGCTGCATTCTGTACCGGTGTCTTGCCATCTGGAATGATACGGGTAACAATCTTAACCAGCAGCCAGATCAATGGAACTCAGAGAATTGTCATGGTGATGTTAAATGCCAGCAGCTGAGCAGTCATGGTTGTACCGATATTGGCACCCAGAATAATGGAAATTGCCTGAGGCAGTGTCATCAGACCTGCACTGACAAAACCAATTGCCATAACCGTTGTCGCACTGCTGCTCTGCAGGACAGCCGTGGTCAGTGCACCAGCCAGCACACCCATCACCGGATTTCTGGTGAGCATTGCCAGAATGCTCTTCATCTTTTCACCGGCAGCCTTCTGCAGACATTCACTCATCATATTCATGCCGAAAATGAAAATTGCCAGCCCGCCCAGCAGGCCAAATATAATCTGTATTTTTTCGTTCATAAATATCCTCTTTTCTTATGGATTCAGTTGATTCCATGTACAGATTTCGCCGGTATAGATTTGTTTGAGTGCATCCAGCGTAATATCCTGCATCGGATTGTCCTCATGGACAACCACAGCGATTTCATCCTGTGCGATAATCTGATAATCCAGCAGTTCCTGCTCATAATCCTTCAGGTCACGGGAGGACATACCCAGATCACATGCTCCGGACATAGCCTGCGTCAGACCATCTGTGGAATCGGTTTCCACAATCGTAATGTCTGCATGGGAATTGATTTGTTGATAGGCATCTGCCATTCACCGTCAACGCCTTGATGCCTGCTGCATCTGTCATGGAGCCCCGGGAGACATATCCAATTGCTGCGGTATTTGCTTCCACTTCCTGGATAATTTCTTCCGCATTTTCTGCAATCTGTGCATCTGATGTTGTTTGATCCGATTGGGTTTCCTTTCCGGCATTGCCTTCAAATCCCACAAGCTGTGCAAATGCCCCCCGTGTACCGGAGCCCTCCTCTCTGGCAATCACCTGAATATCGCCCAACTGATCCAGTCCTTCTATTGGTTCACTGCTCTGCTGTGTCTTGCTGCCGCATCCGGCAAGGCTTAGTACAAGACATACTGCCAATCCCAGTCCGGCAGCCCATTTGCTTCTTCTCAAGTAGATTCCTCCCACTTTGATTCCGATTGTTTCGACTTTGTTTCTATTGTTAGTTTATCGCACCTTTTCCCTGCTCTCTACCACTTTTCGGTAAAGCTCACATTAATTCTTTGTATGGCAAATGAAATAGAGTTCTTCCATTTGTGCACATAAAAAAGACCTGCGCTATGCAGGCATATGGAAATCTTTTTACATGCTATTGCTTTTTTCCTGTATCATACCGTGGTATACTACTATCATACTGAATTTTTTACACAGGAGGTTCCTGTCATATGGAAAAGAAAATCCCTGTCCGCAGTGAAGTGGACCCGAAATACACCTGGGCATTGGAAGATGTATATGCATCGGATGCGCTCTGGAACAAAGATTTGGAGAAAGCCCGCACCTTTCCTCAGCAGCTGGCAGCCTATAAAGGCAGACTGGGGGAAAGTGCTGCAACGCTGCTGGAATTTTTAAAGCTTGGGGATGAGATTGGTATTTTATTTGATTCCCTGTATGGCTATGCCCAGCGGAAGAGTGATGAAGATACTGCCAATTCCCTGTATCAGGGCATGGCTTCTCAGGCAATGAATGTGATGGTAGCTGTGGATGCAGCAGGTTCCTTTGAAACCCCGGAGCTGTTGGCAATCCCGGAGGAAACGCTGGAGCGGTTTTATCAGGAGCAGCCTGAACTGGAGGTTTACCGTCTGTATCTGACCCGTATTCGCGGCAAGCGGGCACACATTCTGTCTGATGCGGAAGAAAAGCTGCTGGCGGCAGCAGGCGAAATGAGCCAGGCACCGGACAGCATTTATTCTGTATTTGCGGATGCGGATCTGAAATTTCCCAATGCAGTGGATCAGGATGGCAAAGAACATGCCGTGACCCATGGCACCTATATTCCGCTGATGCACAGTCAGGATCGTGTCCTGCGCAAGTCTGCTTTTGAATCCTTGTACAGTGTATATGGACAGTTCCGCAATACAGCAGCAGCGATTCTTTCCGCACAGGTAAAGCAGTTAAAGTTCCGTGCGGATGCCCGGAAATATGACTCCTCGTTACAGGCTTCGTTGGATGGCAATTATGTTCCTACGGAAGTGTATACCAATCTGATTGACGCAGTGCATCAGAACATGGCGCCCATGTACCGGTATGTGGAATTGCGGAAAAAGCTGTTAAAGCTGGATGAACTGCACATGTATGATTTGTACACGCCGATTGTAGGTGATGTAGATGTGAGCATCCCCTTTGAAGAAGCAAAAGAGACGGTTTATCAGGCATTGGCACCCATGGGTGACGCATACCGTGCCATCCTGCAGGAAGGCTTTGATAATCGTTGGATTGATGTATATGAAAATGTAGGCAAATGCTCTGGTGCTTATTCTGCCGGTCTGCGCAGGCATCCTTATGTGCTGCTCAACTATTCCGGTACGTTGGATAGTATGTTTACCCTGGCCCATGAAATGGGTCATGCAATTCATTCCTATTTGTCCAACAAGCATCAGCCGGCAGTTTATGCCAATTACAGCATTTTTGTTGCGGAAGTGGCTTCCACCTGTAATGAAGCATTGCTGATGGAATATCTGCTGGCAAATACCACAGACAAACGCCGCCGGGCATATTTAATCAATTATTTTCTGGAGCAGTTCCGCACCACCCTGTATCGTCAGACCATGTTTGCCGAATTTGAGCTGGAAATCAACCGGCGCAATGAGCGTGGAGAAAGCCTGACAGCGGAAGCTCTCAACACCTTGTATCATGAACTGAATGTTCAGTATTTTGGTGATGGCATTGTCATTGACAAGGAAATTGATCTGGAATGGGCACGTATTCCGCATTTTTATTATGATTATTATGTGTATCAGTATGCAACCGGTTATTCTGCTGCCATTGCTTTGTCCCGTCGGATTCTCAAAGAGGGTGAACCGGCAGTAAAGGATTATCTCAATTTCCTGTCTGGCGGCTGTTCTGCTGATCCGATTACACTGCTCCGTGGTGCAGGTGTGGATATGGCGACCACCCAGCCGATTACAGAAGCGCTGAAATTGTTTGATGAGTTGATTACAGAAATGGAACAGCTCATGGAAGCATAAGACAACAGCCTAAGGAAGAGACATCAATGAAACGGTTGCGGCAAACAGCCTCCCTCAGAAGAGGGAGGTGGCTTCGCCGCAGGCGAAGACGGAGGGAGTTCTATCCCGTTTGCAACGCTACACCTTCGTTACGATTGATACCTCAATGTTTCGTTTCTCACCAATTCTTCTCCCCTGTTACCATTTCGTTCTCCTTTGTTGTCATTCTGTTGCTGATACTTTACCAAACTGTTCCTACCCTTTCCCATAGCATGGTGCTATACTGATATCAGGGCAGCAACGCCCGGGAAAGGGGAAAAACAATGGGACGTAAATTATTTTGCCAGATTTCACCGACAACCTATAAAATTTCGGTACAGAAATGTCGGTTGCAGCGGCATATACAGGACTTATTCAGTCGGCAGGTTTTTGCTTCCAAAAAATCCGACAGGCTATTGCCGGTTGTGATTTACCGGCATAAATCCTTAATTCGCCGTCGTTTGGGAAATGTACATATGGATTTACAGGAGAATAAAGCGGTGAATTTATCCCTCGCCGCACCAAAGGTAACTGGTATTTTAATCCGTCCGGGCGAAACCTTTTCCTTCTGGCATCTGGTCGGTTCGCTGAGTGCCAGAAAGGGCTATTTAAAGGGATTGGCGATCTCCAATGGTCAGCCCAAGGCCGGTACCGGCGGCGGTATGTGTCAGTTTACCAATTTGATTCATTGGATGGTGCTGCATACACCGCTGAAAATTGTGGAGCATCACCATCATGACGGCATGGATTTGTTTCCGGATTTCAACCGGCAGATTCCCTTTGGTACAGGCACTTCTATTGTATATAATTATTTGGATTATCGGTTTTATAATCCCACGGATACCACCTATCAGTTGATTGTATATACGACACCTGCCTATCTTTGCGGGGAATTGCGTGCCACAAAGCCGCAGCAGCATACCTATCATATCGTTGCGGAAAATGAACATTTTGAAGAGCATCGCGGCGTAGTGTACCGCTGTGGTGAGGTTTATCGCCGCATCATTGACCCACGCACCGGCAATTGCATCAAAAAGCAGTTGATTCGCCGGAATCATGCAAAAGTCATGTATGATACCAGTCATTTACATCCGATTCATATTCCGTAAACAATAAAAAAAGTCTCCCGCCTGTGTTGCCGCAGACGGGAGATTGTGTTTATATGGTTTTTACAGTGTTGCTGCCATAACAGCCTTAATGGTATGCATCCGATTTTCCGCCTCATCAAAGACAATCGACTGCGGACCTTCAAATACCTCGTCAGTAACCTCCATGGCATCCCGCTGGAACTTT
>CAMBYS010000178.1 GCA_945872165.1 uncultured Clostridia bacterium
CGCCTGTTCTGCCATCGCGTCAAAAATCATTGCGTAGCCCCTGAACACCATGTTCAGACCGCCCGCCAGCTTTGCCGAATCAAAGGTTCCTGTTTTATCAGACATTTTTGTTTTCCTCCGTTGCTTCGCAGGATATCCTGCGTCCGAAAATGGTTGGTTTATCCGTCAGATGTGCTGTCATCCGGCATTTCCTTCACGCTGAAGCTGTCCACCATCCTGCCCGGCAGAATGATAACAAACTGCTGTTTTTTCCCGAATAAAGCGTTCAGAAACCGATTGCGGAGCGTGATGCGTCTGGCTGTCAGCACCGGCTCACCCGGATTGCCGGGCGTGTTGATGTCCACATGGAATTTCCTGTTCATATCGCTGACCTCCTTCCCGTTGGATTTGAGGGAGTTGTCCCCATTCACCTGCTGTCGTGGGAAATCGGAAATAACAGGCAGTCACAGAAAAATTTTTTAAAAAAGTTTCCGCATTCGCTTCAGCGCCGCACGCAGGGCATCGGTCACCGACTGCTGGCGGATGCCCAATGCGTCCGCAATCTGTTGCTGTGTCAGCTGTTCAAAGAAATACAGCTTCACAATCTGGCGCTGTCGGTCAGTCAAACAGCCCAGCAATTCCGCAATGCTGTCCTGCCGAACCATGCGCTCCAGCACATCATCTTCTGTCTGATTTTCGAGCTGTTCCCACGGGTCAGTGCCATCTTCATATGCATACTGCCGGTTTCCCGTGCGGTCACCTTTCCGGTTCATATTGTTTTCCGCGGCCCGCTCTTCGCCCCGGAGCGCCACGACCACGCTCCATTCCATTTGCTCCAGCGTTTCCGCAGAAATGGTATGCTTCTCCCGCAGACCGTCTTTTCCGCCATCAAAGGTATATGTATACGAACCGCATTCCGCCAGATTGACCACCGTAGAACCGGTCACGCTTTTGTAGGTGACAAACCCGCTGGGATATACCGCCATGCTTCCGTCTGCACTGACTGCCACAGGTTCTTCGTTTTCCCGGAGATATTTCGGCGTAGGCTTGTTTTTCCCAATAGTACTCCTGACCATGGAGCGCAGTGTTTTAAAGGTGATGTGCTCGTTTTTGCTGTTTCTGTTCATGATTCTCTGTCCTTTCCGCTCTGAATGCGGTTAGGGCAAAGAATCCTCCTGCCAATGAAAACGGTCCTATGTGAAGTACACGCAGAGCCGCCGGGTCGATATCTGTCTTAAAAATGAGCGCAACAGGCTGAGGGTACTTCCTGCGGTCTGTACACGGTTGATTGTCAAATCATTCCGTGTTCCAGAACCGTATGAGATATCCTTTGCCCTATTGCAACTCAGGCACGATATTTTGTTTTATTCTGTTGATTGGTTTGCTTGTCTTGTTGAAAATAAAAAAAGAGCCGCATGATTGCCCACCTGTTCCGTAAACAACAGCCTGAAAAGACTGTCTGGTTAGTTTTACGGCTTAGGAAGTCATCGCAATCATGCGGCCCCTTATAGCACAGCTACATCAGCTCACTCTATTCTTTTTTCGTTTCCGGTTACGAAATCCTGCGAAAGGATACTCTGCGCATGGAAAGAACATCGAAAACGGTCTCCTTCCCGCACACCTTGCACTTTGTCTGTACATGCCCGCGGGTATCCTCGAATACCCGGATGGATTTGCTGTTGCAGTACGGACACTTGATAAATCTGGATTTCTGTCCTGCAACCTCGTCGCTGGAGCATCGGATTTTCTGCATCATCTCCGGCGTAAGCGGCTTAAACGTCCTCCTCATCGTTCCACACCTCCAATGTTCCCTGATATTCCGTATATGGTTTGTCCAGTAAATATCCCAGCTGACGCAGCCGGATTTCCAGCGCACTGCGGGATACCTCCAGAATTTCACAAATGTTCTTCATCACCCAGTAATCATGGTAAGAAAATGCGTGTTCATAGCAGATCAGCTTCCTGCCACAGGCATATTTCCGCATACAGCCTGCAATGACTGCTTTTGGCATCAGCAGTGCCGCACCCAGTGCATTTGCCTGCCATTCATTCCAGTCCTCCTGTGATTTGAGATCACGGAGGGAGTATGTACGCTTTTGTACCTCCGGTGTCGGATTGTCGGCATTCTCATACCGATGGAGAATCTGATGGGCACATTCATGTGCCAGTGTAAACCGCCGGCGGCCCAACTGCTGTTTTTTATCCAACAACAGTCGTTCCTCCAACAGGACAGTATCCGCAGGCAGTGAAATGACCTGTGTTTTTCCATGACAGAGCAATTCCAGCTCCACCGGCGAAAAGGTGGTTGCTCCCAGAATGCTGAAATCGTCAGACAATCGTTCATATCGAATCGTCAAGCCCAAAAAGCTCCGCGCAAGACGTTCCACATCAATGGCATCCAGTGTGATCCGTCCCGGTTTAAATTCCCTGAGGATGGAATCAGCAATCACATCCAAATCCTGATACGATAAAATCATAAGCACACATCCCTTCTCTGAGTCAATAAAAGCAACTGAGTTACATACTCTTGAAAAAATTTCTTCGTATTCATCTCTGTCTCTTGACAAAACATGAAATTTAACGTATAATATATGTAAATCAATCGCTTGTTATAGCCTGATTATAGGCAGTTTAATTTCATTTGTCAATAGTGTTTTTGGAAATAATATGCAATTTAATTGTACAAAGAGGTGACCAACATGAAATTCGGGGAAAAGCTGAAGTACCTTCGCACCGAAAAAAAACTGACGCAGGCAGACCTTGCCAAAGCCGTCGGAGTCAGCCTCCGAACCTATGCCAGCTATGAACAGGAGGGTCGCTACCCGCGCAAGCGTGAGCTGTATGGCAAGCTGGCGGAACAGCTCGGCTGTGATACCAATTATCTGCTGACCGAAGACGAGGAATTTGTATCCCAGGCCGGTGCGCAATATGGAAGCCGCGGCAGACAGCAGGCAGAACAACTGGTTGCCGAATTGTCCGGCATGTTTGCAGGCGGTGAGCTTTCCGATGCAGATAGGGATGCGGTCATGATTGCCCTGCAGAAGGCCTACTTCGACTGTAAAGAGGACAACAAAAAATACACCCCCAAGAAATATCGCAAAGACAGCATTTTCGACTGAATCAGTCACAAACAACTGCAATACGTTCAGGAGGTGTAGATTTTGGATTCCTATTCAGTTTTCAAACAGGCGAACAGCCTTGTCCGGCAATGTGGGACAAGAGACCCGCTTAGAATTGCCAAAGAGATCGGAATTAAAATTTATTATGAGGATGCGTTTACCGATCTCTTGGGGATGTATACGTTCCGCTGGAATCATCGCATGATGTTTCTCAATCCCAAAATGGATACACGGCTTCGCCAGATGGTCGCGGCACATGAAATCGGGCATGATTGCAGGCATCGTGATCTGGCAAAAGGCGGTGCCCTGCAGGAATTTGTCCTGTTCAACATGAAGGACACAACAGAATATGAGGCAAATGCCTTTGCCTCCCATATTCTTCTGGACAGCGATCAGGTGTATTCACTGGCACGGGAAGGCTATGATGTCGTACAGCTTTCTCAGATGCTGGGATCAAATGTCAATCTCATGCTGATCAAACTACAGGAATTAAATCATCTCGACTATCATTTCAAAATTCCCTATACACCGGACAGCCGCTTTTTCCGCAATATCAAGGGCAGTGAATTGCCGGAAGAATTTATTGAGTGACAATACGTCGGATTTGGTTCTGCAGATCGGCACATTGTCTCTGCTGTCGCTTTACCTGTTTTCGCCGGGAGGAGGCGTTTTCTTTTCCGCTATGAATCGAACATTTGTTTGTATTGATCTCAAAAGTTTCTATGCTTCTGTGGAATGCGTGGAACGGAGGCTTGATCCATTGACCACAAACCTCGTCGTAGCTGACCCGGAACGAGGGGAAAAGACAATCTGCCTTGCGGTCTCCCCTTCCATGAAAAAGCTCGGTGTGCATAACCGTTGCCGTGTATTTGAGATACCGAAACATATCGAATATATCATGGCACCGCCGCGAATGCAGCTCTATATCGATTATTCTGCCAACATCTACGCGGTTTATCTGAAATACGTTTCAAAAGAGGATATTCATGTCTACAGTATCGATGAGGTTTTCATGGATGTAACCCATTATCTTGTCTTTCACCGTATGACTGCAAAGCAGCTGGCAGTTGCCATCATGGATGATGTGCTGCAAACCACAGGTATTACAGCCACAGCAGGCATCGGAACAAATTTATATCTGGCAAAAATCGCAATGGATATCATGGCAAAGCATTCAGATGGCCACATCGGAATCCTGACAGAGCAAACCTATCGGGAACAGCTCTGGGACCATAAACCGCTGACGGATTTCTGGCGCATCGGCAGAGGAATTTCCGCCAAGCTGGAACGCAATGGAATGCGAACGATGGGCGACATCGCGCAGATGTCCCAGTTCAACGAAGATCTGTTGTATCGCTTATTTGGGGTAGATGCTGAACTGCTGATTGACCACGCATGGGG
>CAMBYS010000179.1 GCA_945872165.1 uncultured Clostridia bacterium
AACAGCTGGGACACCTTGACGGTACACACATAATCAAATTCCGGCAGGGGAATGCCATAATATTCCAACAGCTTGCACAGCACAACGGTATCAAATGCCGCATTGTGGCAGACAACGGTCTGGTTTTCAATGCTGCTGTGAATCTGTTCCCATACCTGGTCAAAGGTAGGCGCATCTTTTACCATGGAAGCTTTGATGCCATGAATACGAACATTATACCAGTTGAATTTGCCGCATTCCTCCGGCGGACGGATGAGGGTAATGGTTTCCCGTACCGGGACATTGTCCTCAAATTCCACCACACCAATAGAACAGGCACTGAGCATGGATGCATTGGCTGTTTCAAAATCAATTGCTGTGAATTTCACGAAAAGGCCTCCAAACTTACTGACGGCGAACCCGCTCTTCGGCAGTCCGAAGGAAATAATAAAAAGGCGCAATTCGCTTGATGTTGTCTATCATTATATCATAGAACGTACCGTCAAACAAGGCGGTATGATCCTCAGAGAAGAAACTTACACCGATATTTTTCCGGTTCAGCCAGATTTGGTCCTCCTCCGGTGCGTCCGGATAAGGCGGCCTTTTATAACAGTCTCCATACATGGTAAAATCCGGTGTTTCTGCCAGAGCCTTTCTGGCAGCCAGATAATGGATATCATGATTCAGGATCATTTGGCGGTATTCTTCCCGGATATTGGAAGGAATGGCATAATATCCGATGCCATAGCCCCAGCCTTCCTGTTCCACTTCAAAATAATAACACAGTGAATCACTCAGGTGTTTTTTGGGGTGGCGGAAGGTCAGCCATAAATGGTCACGGTATAAATCTTTATTTTTGGTAAAACGATTGTCCCGGCGTACACGGGACAGGGCTTTATAGGGGATGACGACCAGCTGGGGATCAATTTCCAGCATTGTTGGTGCCATCAGCTCCGTCAGCTGATAAAAGGGTTCAATGGCAAGGGTACGGCAGAGTTCTTTGTGCTCTTCATACCATGGTTTGCTGTTGCGGATGTGGTTTTCAGCGAGAAAATCCAGCATCTGCGGGGTGAACTGGTCAAAAATCATCGTACAGACTCCTTTAACGTAACTGTATCCTATTGTACCGCACAATTCATCTGGTTTCAAATTATTTAAACAAAAATTCTGTACAATGCTTTCCTTTATTGCCATTCTGGTGTATACTCTTAGGAGATTCTGTTTTTTTTGATCCATTTCAGGCATAAAATTCCTTTGGATTTTTTATGCGCAGTATGTACAGGAGGTATGATTATGCATAGAATTTTACAGCTGCTGGAGCAGGACGCCCGTATTACTCCCGCCCGTATCGCCAAAATGCTCGGCATGTCAGAGCAGCAGGTAAATGACAGCATTCGCAAATATGAAAGAGACAATGTCATTCTGGGTTATAAGGCAGTTATTGACTGGAGCAAGATTAAGCGTGACAATGTCACTGCCCTGATTGAAGTGCGCGTCAGACCCCAGACCGGTGCAGGCTTTGATGAGCTTGCACAGCGCATTTATAACCATAAGCAGGTTGTAGATATGTACCTGATGAGCGGTTCCTTTGATTTTACCATCATTGTCAATGGCAGCTCCCTGCAGGAGGTTTCCCGTTTTGTTTCGGAAAATCTTGCACCGATGGAAAACATTGTTTCCACATCTACCCACTTTGTGCTCAAGGCATATAAAAATGCCGGCGTAGATTTTAATCCTGTTGATGAAAGAGAGGACTTCCGCGATGATTGATTATTCATCTCTGATTTCAGACAAGGCAAAAACCATTAAGACCTCTGGAATCCGGAAATTCTTTGATATTGTAAGTACCATGGAGGATGCGATTTCCCTTGGTGTTGGCGAACCGGATTTCCAGACCCCCTGGCAGGTGCGCCGTGCCGGCATTGATTCCCTGCAGCAGGGCAAAACCTTCTATACCTCCAACTGGGGTCTGGTTGACCTGCGTAAGGAAATCGCAAAATATGCCTGGGAAAATTATCATTTGGAATACGATTACCACAAGGAAATCATTGTAACCGTTGGCGGCTCGGAAGCAATTGACAATGCATTGCGTTCCTTTGTTTCCGAAGGGGATGAGGTTCTGATTCCGGAGCCATCCTTTGTCTGTTATACCCCGCTGGCCATTATGGCAGGCGGCAAGCCGGTTCCGCTGAAAACCCGCATGGAGGACGGCTTTAAGCTGACAGCAGAAACCCTGAAACAGGCGATTACACCGAAAACCAAGGTTCTGATTATGCCGTTCCCGAACAACCCTACCGGTGCCATTATGACCCGTGAGGAGCTGGAAAAGATTGCAGCAGTGCTGCGCGGAACCAATATTGTGGTTATTTCCGATGAAATTTACTGTGAGCTGACCTATGGCGGCAAGAAGCATGTCTGTTTCGCAGAACTGCCGGGCATGCGGGAGCGTACCATTGTCATCAATGGCTTCTCCAAATCCTATGCCATGACCGGCTGGCGGCTTGGCTGGGTTATGGCACCGAAGGAAATGCTGCAGCCGTTGGTAAAAATCCATCAGTTCGGCATTATGTCCGCACCAACGGTCAGCCAGTTTGCAGGCATTGAAGCCATGCGTACCGGCAAGCAGGACATCAAATACATGCGGGAGCAGTATGATATGCGCCGCAGATTTATGTACCAGCGTTTGCAGGAAATCGGTATGCCGTGCTTTGAGCCGGAAGGTGCATTTTACATTTTCCCGTCCATTCAGAATTACATGGAGGATGATGAGGCGTTCTGTGACCAGCTGCTGCGCAAGAAAAAGGTAGCAGTCGTTCCGGGAAGTGCGTTTGGTGAAAGCGGACGTGGACATGTTCGCATTTCCTATTCTTATTCCATGATGCATCTGGAGACAGCCATGGAACGCATTGAGGAATTTATCCAAGAGCTGTAACCAATCGGCTCTGACAACAGAAAACTGTGACGAGAAAACAGCGCATAATTGTCCATTTTCATGTGGTCAGTTATGCGCTATAATGATTCCATTCTAAAGCATACTTTTTTGAGGTGATTTTTGATGAAATCAAAGGCATTTTCCACACGTTTTCTGTGTATGACAGGTATTATGGCAGCACTGGTGTGCATGATGACCATGGTCATTCAGATTCCGATTCCGCTGGGCTATGCCCATCTGGGCGATGCATTTATCCTGCTGACGGTTCTGTTTGTTGGCAAGCGTTCCGGTTTCTGGGCAGGCGGCATTGGCTCTGCATTGGCAGACCTGCTGACCGGCTATGCATACTGGGCAGTTCCGACCTTTATTATTAAGTCCCTGATGGCATATCTGGCAGGAAAAATTGCGTATAACAAGGATGGTACCTGCTCACTGTTTTCTGTCCGGTCCCTGATTGCCTGCGTTGTAGGTATGGCATGGATGGTTGTCGGTTATACCGTTGCCGGTGCAATCCTGTATGGCGGTCTGGCAGAGGGTCTGGCATCCACACCGGGTCTTGCTGTCAAGGGTGTGCTCAATCTGGTTGTCTGCTATGGTGTGGGCGCACTGTTTGAAAAGGCAAAGATTCGTCCGCTGCTGACAGCGGACAGAAAGGGTAACGCATGATTGACCATAACAGACAGAAAAAAATCGCTGTTATCAATGATATATCCGGCTTTGGACGGTGTTCCATTGCGGTTTCCATGCCGATCATTTCGGCAATGAAGGTGCAGTGCTGTCCTGTTCCCACATCTATTTTTTCCAATCATACCGGTTTTCCGGAGTTCTTTTTTGATGATTATACGGAAAAAATGCAGGCGTATATTGACAACTGGAAAAAGCTGCATCTGGAGTTCCATGGCATTCAGACCGGTTTTCTCGGTTCGGAACAGCAGATTGAGATTGTCAAACAATTCATTGAGGATTTCTGTACCCCCCATACCATGGTCATTATTGACCCTGTCATGGGTGACCATGGCAAGACCTATCCCACCTATACACCGGAGCTGTGTCAGGCAATGAAGCAGCTGGTAGCGTATGCGGATATCCTGACACCCAATCTGACCGAGGCATGTATTCTGACGGATACACCGTTTCATGAAGGACATTGGACCATGAAGGAATTGGAACAGCTGGCACAGCAGCTGGCGGCGCAGGGGCCGGAGAAAATTGTCATTACCGGTGTGCCCCAGAAGAAATATGTATCCAATCTGGTGTTTGAACAGGGCGGTGTTCCTAAGCTGCTGCGTACTCTGCGCATTGGCAGTGAACGCTCTGGTACCGGCGATGTTTTCTCGTCTATTATTGCTGCAGATGCAGTCAATCATGTCCCATTTGAGCTATCTGTGAGCAAGGGATACAGTTTCATCAAATTATGTTTTAGTCGTTCTTTTGTACTTGGTTTGCAA
>CAMBYS010000180.1 GCA_945872165.1 uncultured Clostridia bacterium
CGGTATGGTAGAATGTAAAGCGCGGGGAAAATTCCGCAAATCAGCGGAAAAGCCCGTGATAGGAGATCATGTTGTAATCGAGGTGCAGGAGGATGGCACCGGTTACATGATGTCCATTGAGCCGCGAAAAAATCAGCTGATGCGTCCGGCAGTTTCCAATGTAGACCAGTTGGTTGTGGTGTGCAGCGCTGCACCTCCGGTGACGGAGACCTTGCTGATCGACAAAGTGACAGCGATTGCGGAATATAAAAAGATGGACATCCTCATCGTCATCAATAAATGTGATCTGGATCCAGGAGACCGGCTGTATGCCATTTATACCCAGGCAGGCTTTCCGGTATTTCGTGTCAGTGCACAGACCGGAGAAGGAATTGATGCACTGCGGGCACAGCTGTTCGGCAGGGTTTCCGCATTTGCTGGCAACTCGGGCGTAGGAAAGTCCAGCCTGCTCAATGCCATAGACCCACAGTTCCAAATGAAAACCGGCTCCATCAGCCCGAAAACGGCACGGGGTCGGCATACCACCCGGCATGTAGAGCTGGTTGAGCTGTCTGGCGGCGGATTTATTGCGGATACACCGGGATTTTCCGCCTTTGATACGGAACGCATGGATCTGATTCTCAAGGAAGATCTGCAGTATGTGTTCCGGGAGTTTGAGCCATATCTGAACCAGTGCCGGTTGACCGGCTGCGCCCATGTGAAGGAAAAGGGCTGTGCCATCCGCGAAGCAGTGGAAGCAGGAGAAATCCCGAAGGAACGGCATGAGAGCTACTGCCAGCTGTATGACAGTGTCAAGGACATCAAGGAGTGGAAGCTGAAATGAACGTTTTGATTGTTGCCTCTGCACCGGAAACCGAGTATGATTATGTCAGGGAGCTGGCAGGACAGGCAGATTATATCATCTGTGCCGACGGCGGAACCCGTCATGCGGCAGCCTGCGGCATACAGCCCGACCTGGTGGTTGGAGATTTTGATTCCGGCAAGCGTCCGGATGTGGATACCGAAACCATTACGCTGAAGCCGGAGAAGGATGACAGTGATCTGATGTGCTGCACCCGGGAGGCGCTGAAGCGTGGTGCAGATGCAATCACGTATGTATGTGCCTCCGGCGGGCGGATTGACCACTTTCTGTCCAATCTCTCCCTGTTGGAATACCTGTATGAGCAGGGATGTCAGGGCAGGTTTTGTGACAGCCGCAACCGGGTTACGTTCCATGGCGGCGGAGAAATGCATTATACCGCAGATCCGGCGTATCAGTATGTGGGAATCATCCCGCTGGATGCGGCTCTGCAGGGCGTAACACTGCGCGGGCTGAAATACCCGCTGACCAATGCAGAGGTATCCCGTTCCCAGGTCATTACCATTTCCAATGAGGCAGCGGCGCCGGAATATATGATTTCCATTGAAACAGGCCGTGCGCTGGTAATCGAAAGCAAAGATAAATAATTTCTATCAGGAGGATAGCGATATGAATGTTTATAAGACAAGGGGCACATGCTCCAGAGAGATCCGTTACAGTGTCAAGGATGGTATTGTAGAGGAGGTACAGGTTATCGGCGGATGTGCCGGAAATCTGGCTGGTATCTGCCGTCTGATCAAGGGCATGCCGGTAGAACAGGTTGTCAAAGCTTTCAAGGGTGTTGACTGCGGCGGACGCGGCACCTCCTGTCCGGATCAGATTGCCCGGGCATTGGAGCAGGGTGAATAACCACCTATTGATATTATGCACAAACGGAACTGGCAACAGTTCCGTTTTTTTCTGCCGCAAAAACCGATTTGCATGAATTTGCAGGGGAAAAATTCATTTTTGGCATTTACGGCAAAAAAATGAAATGCAAGTTGCATTCTGATAGCCTGCATTTTGTGCAAAATGATGTGAAAAAAGGAATTGGACGAATTTTTTTGTTCAAAGTATCGAAATTACGCTTCTAATTAAAATTAAGCAGGTTTTTGGTTGAAAAAAAGTGCGTAAATATCTATAATAATACCTGTTGAACAGAAAATGTATCGCGGCATCACGCAGCCGCGGCGGTGAATACCGGCAGGGATTCGCCCGGAAAGGATGATATATGATGGTTAAACCGATTTCCAAAATTGCAGCTGCAATTGCTCCGTCCGCCACACTGGCAATCAGTGCCAAGGCAAAGCAGATGAAGGCAGAGGGTATTGATGTTGTCAACTTCGGCGTAGGCGAGCCGGATTTTGCTACTCCTGAAAATGTAAAGGAAGCAGGCATTCAGGCAATTCGTGATAATAAGACCAAGTATACCCCGGCTGCAGGCGTTCTGGAGTTGCGCAAGGCCATCTGCAAGCGCATGAAGGAAGATTTGGATCTGGATTATGAACCGAGCCAGGTTGTGGTTGCATCCGGTGCAAAGCACAGTGTATATCTTGCTCTTATGGTTTGCTGCGATCCGGGCGATGAAGTGGTTGTTGCGGCTCCCTACTGGCTGAGCTATGCAGAAATGATCCGTATGGCTGGTGCTGTTCCGGTAGAGGTTCGTGCACAGGCTTCTGCAAACTTTAAAATCACCGCAGAACAGCTGGAAGCTGCCATTACCGATAAGACCAAGATGTTCATGCTGAACTCTCCGTCCAATCCGACCGGTATGGTTTATACCAGAGAAGAACTGGAAGCATTGGCTGCTGTATGTGAAAAGCATGGCATCTATGTACTGGCTGATGATATCTACTGCAATCTGGTATATGATGGCATTGAATACACCTCCATTGCATCGGTTTCCCCGGCAATGAAGGAGCAGTGCATTGTTGTCAACGGTGTTTCCAAGTCCTATGCCATGACCGGCTGGCGTGTAGGCTACACCCTGTCCAATACCACCGTTGCAAAGGCAATGGCAAGCTATGCCAGCCATTCTACCGGTGCACCGGCAACCATGGCTCAGTGGGCTGCCATTGAAGCACTGGAAGGTGATCAGAGCTCGGTTGAGGCAATGCGCCAGCAGTTTGAGGAGCGCCGCAACCATTTGGTAGAGCGTATGAATCAGATTGAAGGCGTTTCCTGCATCAAGCCCCAGGGCGCATTCTATGTCATGATGGATATGTCGGGCTTTGTGGGCAAGACCATGTATGGTCATGTAATTCAGGATGATGCAGACTTCGCTGCCCTGTTCCTGGAGAAGGCACTGGTTGCAACCGTTCCCTGCGCTGCTTTTGCTGCACCGAACTATCTGCGCTGGTCCTATGCGACTTCCATGGAAAACATTGATAAGGGCCTGGATCGTCTGGAAAAATTTATTGCAGAGGCTTGACAGTCATTCCTTTCACATAATACAATACTTGTAATGATGAGTCGGCGTCAGGTTTTGCTTCGGACGCCGGGAAAGGAATATAGTTTATGAGCAACGTATACGAAAGCCCGTTTTGTTCCCGTTATGCCAGCCCGGAGATGCTGTATGTATTTTCTCCGGATATGAAGTTCTCCACCTGGCGTCGTCTGTGGGTATCCCTGGCTAAGGCTGAAAAGGAGCTGGGTCTGCCGATTACACAGGAACAGATCGACGAAATGGAAGCCAACATCAACAATATTGATTACGAAGTAGCCCGCAAGCGTGAGAAGGAAGTACGTCATGACGTTATGGCACATGTGTACACCTTTGGTCAGGTTGCTCCGAAGGCTGCCGGCATCATCCATCTGGGTGCTACCAGTGCGTATGTTGGTGACAATACCGATATTATCCAGATGCAGGAAGGTTTGAAGATCGTCCGCAAGAAGCTGGTTGCTGTGATCCATCGTCTGTCTGACTTTGCACAGCAGTACAAGGATATGCCCACACTGGGCTTTACCCATTTCCAGCCGGCACAGCTGACCACCGTTGGCAAGCGTGCAACTCTGTGGATCAATGAGCTGCTGATGGATCTGGATGAGCTGGAATTCCGCATTGCCAATATGCGTATGCTGGGTTCCAAGGGCACCACAGGTACCCAGGCAAGCTTTATGGAGCTGTTTGACGGCGATCATGAGAAGATCCGCAAGATGGAGCAGATGATTGCAGAAGATTTCGGCTTCCCGGGTGTTGTTCCGGTTTCCGGACAGACCTATTCCAGAAAGATTGATGCACAGGTTGTTGCTACCCTGGGCGGCATTGCACAGTCTGCCAGCAAGTTTGCAACCGATATGCGCCTGCTGCAGCATCTGAAGGAACTGGAAGAGCCCTTTGAAGCACATCAGATCGGTTCTTCTGCGATGCCGTACAAGCGCAATCCGATGCGTTCCGAGCGTATCTGCTCGCTGGCTCGCTATGTCATGGTTGACACCCTGAATCCGGCAATCACCTCTGCGACCCAGTGGTTTGAGCGCACGCTGGAC
>CAMBYS010000181.1 GCA_945872165.1 uncultured Clostridia bacterium
AAAAAACAGGGACAGCTGCGTTTCCGCTGCCATCCCTGTTATATTTTTTACTTTTTATCCGGCTTGAAGCTGTCCTTCAGTGAGACAATCCGGTTAAAGCACAGTCTGCCGTTCTCCGACGGCTTGCTGTCCTGTACATAATAACCCATGCGGACAAACTGCATGCGGGTTCCTGCCGGTACCTCGGCAATGGATGGCTCCAGCTTGCAGCCGGTCAGCTGCTGTTTGGATTCAGGATTCAGATAATCCAGATAGTTGGTGCCCTCCGGTACGGAAGCCGTATTCTCCAGCGTGAACAGATTGTCAAACAGGTTCAGGTCTGCATCAACCGCATACTTGGCAGATACCCAGTGGATATTGCCCCGCACCTTGCGGCCATCCAGCGGATTGCCGTTGCCGGCTTCCAGATCTGCCGTACAATGTACTTCTACCACATTGCCATCGGCATCCTGAATCACCTCATTGCACTTGACAATATACGCACCCATCAGACGAACCTCACCATCCGGCTTCAGACGCTTGAACTTCGGAGGCGGAACAATGGCGAAATCGCTCTTTTCAATCCACAGTTCCCGGGTAAACGGAACCTGGCGGGTGCCGGTGCTCTCATCCTTCGGATTGTTTGCAATCTCAAAGGTTTCTTCCTTATCCTCCGGATAATTGGTAATCACCATCTTAATCGGTTCGGTAACTGCCATGCGGCGCAGGGCTGTATTGTTCAGCTCATCACGGATGCAGTATTCCAGCAGCTTGATATCCACCAGGCTGTCGGTAGTGGAAACGCCTGCACGGGTGACAAATTCCAGAATGGAAGACGGTGTATAGCCGCGGCGGCGCAGACCGCACAGTGTGGGCATACGCGGGTCATCCCAGCCATCTACCTTTCCGGTTTCCACCAGTTCCCGCAGGTACCGCTTGGACATAACCGTATGGGTCACATTCAGGCGGGCAAATTCTCTCTGCTTCGGATGAGACGGCAGGCATGGTGCACAGTTGTCCACCACCCACTCATACAGTGGACGATGGTTTTTAAATTCAATCGAGCACATAGAATGGGTAATATGCTCCATGGCATCCTGAATTGGATGGGCAAAATCATACAGCGGATAAATACACCACTTGTTGCCAATACGGTGATGGGTTGCATAGACAATGCGGTAGATTGCCGGGTCACGCATGTTCATATTCGGTGATGCCATGTCAATCTTCGCACGCAGGGTCTTGGTTCCCTTTTCATATTTGCCTTCCCGCATTTCCTCGAACAGACGGAGATTTTCCTCCACTGAACGGTCACGGTACGGGCTGTTTTTGCCTGGCTCAGTCAGGCTGCCGCGATATTCCCGCATTTCATCCTGTGTCAGGTCACAGACATAAGCCTTGCCTGCCTTGATAAGGTGTATCGCGCACTCGTAGCATTTTTCAAAGTAATCCGAACCATAGAAAATGCCGCCGGAGGGCTCAGAACCGGTCAGCCATGCCACATCCTGCAGAATGGACTGTACATACTCATCATCCTCACGTACCGGGTTGGTATCGTCAAAACGCAGGTTGAACAGTCCGTTATACTTCTGTGCCACAGACCAGTTGATATAAATTGCCTTGGCAGAGCCAATATGCAGATATCCATTCGGCTCCGGCGGGAAACGGGTATGAATCCGTTCCGTCAGTCCGTTTTTTATGTCTTCATCTATAATCTCATGCAGAAAATTAGATGGTAACTCCATGATTGTTCCCCTTTTCCTTATTATTTTGGAATCAGTTTTCCGTTTCAGGGTATGACAGCGGTACCTGTCCTCCCTTCTGCGGGAAACTGACACCTTTGTCATATCAAACTGTGCGATTGATTTGTATTACAGCGCATCACATGCAGCCTGCAGGCGGCGGTTGATTTCCTCCACAGACATCAGCTGCATGACGGAATACAGATCCGGTGCATTGGTACGACCGCATATTGCCACACGCAGTACCATGGATACATCACCGACCGGGCCCTTATAAGCTTCCGGATTCTTTTTGTACAGCTTGGTTTCCGGCGCAAAGCCATACTTGTCTGCCAGCACCTTGACCTTGTCAAACCAGGCAGACATGTCATCCGCCGGATCATAAACCGACTGGTATTCCGTCAGGATTGCCTTGGCATCCTCCCGGGTGCTTTCCGGCATACCGGAATAATCCGGCTGGAACAGCTCCGGGAACATAAAGTCCATGTAGCCCTTGACTTCACTCCAGAATGCCAGATCCTTACGTGGCTTCTTTCCGCCGCGGCCAATAGCAAGGAACTTGCGGGTCAGCTCCGGATCCCGTACAAACAGCTCATGGAATGCCGGATCATTGTCTGCGCTCCACTTGGATACATATTCATATACTTCATCCGCATTCATACGGGAAATGACATTTTTGCTGACATCCCGCAGCTTTTCCATATCAAACAGCGAGCCGGAAACACTCATCTTTTTCGGGCTGAATGGGAAATCATTGAGATCTGCAGTCTGATTTGCCTTGCGCCATTCCTCAAAGTTGGAATTGAGCAATGTCATCAGATATTCCATAACAGCCGGTACCGGGATACCCTGCTGGTAATAATAGGACAATGCCAGCTCCGGGTCCTTGCGCTTGGACAGCTTGCGCTTGGAGCCGCCATCCATTTTCATCAGCTGTGCGGTATGCACATACTTCGGACGCTTCCAGCCCATGATGTCAAACAGCTGCAGATGTACCGGCAGGGTTGCCAGCCATTCCTCACCACGTACCACATGGGTGGTATGCATCAGATGGTCATCCACTATGTGGGCAAAATGATAAGTTGGAATGCCGTCAGACTTGAGCAGGACAATATCCTGATCGTTCTCCGTCAGCTCCAGATTGCCCTTGACCAGATCGGTATGGCGAACCTTGTTTTCAATGCTGCCCGGGGAACGGAACCGAACCACATAGCTTTCGCCTGCTGCCAGACGCTTTTCGATCTCCTCCAGCGGACAGTCACGGTACTTGGCATATTTGCCATAATAACCGAAGTTCTCCTTATTTGCCTCCTGCTGCGCATGCATTTCTGCCAGTTCTTCCTCTGTACAGAAGCAGGGATAGGCATAACCGCGCTTCACCAGCTCCTTGACAAAGACATGGTAAATGGCAGCACGCTGGCTCTGGCGATATGGGCCATAGGCACCATTGTCCCCGTCAACCGTTGCGCCTTCATCAAAGGGCAGACCGAAATTCTTAAAGGTTTCCAGAATCAGCTCCACGCCGCCTTCTACTTCACGCTTTTTATCGGTATCCTCAATACGCAGATAAAAAACGCCGCCGGACTGATGTGCCAGACGTTCATCCACCACTGCACCAAACAGATTGCCCAGATGCATGAATCCGGTGGGGCTTGGTGCCATACGTGTTACCTTTGCGCCTTCCGGCAGGTCACGGGCAGGGTAACGAGCTTCCACTTCCTCCGGCGTTTCGGTTACCTCCGGAAAAAGCAGCTCTGCCAAACGATTATAATCCATTGTATTTTTCACTCCAATCACATGAAACAGGTTGTCCTGTGATATTTTTTGCTTTGATTTGCCGGGCACAGCATGAAAATGTGTGCTCAAAAGCAATTATAAGCATACCATAGTTTTGCCATTTTCGCAATGTTATGCAGCAAAAATCCCCTGCCGGACAGGAAATTATGGCATAATCGCCCAAAAACCCCGGAGGGACAGATTTTGATCTTGGAGGTTTTCCTTCCGGGATACAGGAAAAATTTGTTCCTTTGTTGTCATTTCACAAAAAACATGCTATAATAACTGTACTTTCTAGTAAAAAACAAGGCGGTGAATCCATGAAAATTCAGGAATCCGGAGAAAATTATCTGGAAACCATACTTCTGCTGGAAATGCGCAATGGTACGGTACGCGCAGTTGACATTGCCAATGAGCTCGGTTTTTCCAAACCCAGTGTAACCCGCGCCATGGGTGTACTGAAAAAAGCCGGTCTGGTGGATCAGGAGCTGTATGGAACCATCCGGCTCACCGATGCAGGACGCAAGCGTGCCAATGAAATCTATGATCGTCATGTTCTGATTAAGGAATTTCTGATGACGGTGCTTTCCCTTGACGCTGTGACAGCGGAAACGGATGCCTGCCGGATTGAACATATTGTCAGCCCGCTTACTGTTGAACGCATGCGGGCTGTCCTGCGGGAAAAACGATAAGTTTTCCTTGACGGGCAATAAAATTTGTTGTATACTGTTCAAGCAGTTTGTGGTAATTCCGCTGCTTGAATCATATGGAGAGGTATCGAAGTGGTCATAACGGGGCTGACTCGAAATCAGTTTGCGAGCAA
>CAMBYS010000182.1 GCA_945872165.1 uncultured Clostridia bacterium
TGGGCACCTCCGGTGACTGGTACAAAATCAAGTTCGGCAAGGGCTATGGCTACATCAGCACAAAATACACCAAATAAGAGAGAATCCAAAGTCAGGTGCTGCAGCCTCTCTCCCAGATCCTCTGCTGTTAACAAAACGAAAAAAAGATCTCCTGTGAAACCATTTTTCTGGCAACATGGGAGATCTTTTGCGTGGATAGTTCATCTGCTTCACTGACCATATTACACGCAAAATAAAAACGTGCAGCACAGAGGTCAGGTCCTCCATGCCGCACATCATGCTATCCGGTTCTATTATTTGGATCCATCTGTCATCTCACGGGTAAACATCTGCTCCCGGCTGCTCTTCCAGATCAGGTACAGGATATCATTGCCATACATGACGCTGACATCCTCATCAATGCTGGTGGTATTTTCCTTCAGATGCACCGTCTTGAAATCATCACTGAGCTCATAGATGCCATCGCCCATCTTGCCTTCATTGTTGGTCACATAGGTGCCATCGGCATTGAAGTCGATATAGGCTTCTTTATGGCCTTCAAAATACCAGCGCCCCTGAATGGTGGTCTCGGTAACCGGCTCCTTTGGCTGACCGATATCCTCCTGGGAATAGGTACTTCGTGTGCACGCGCACAGCAAAAACGCTGCTGTGATTGAGAAAATCAGGATTCCCAATATCCGTTTCTTCATTTGTTGTTTGCCTCCTGTTGTTGTAGTACAGCCATTATAACAAATCGAAATGTGAAAGTCCATAACATTCCAGCCTGTCCGGACAGAAAATAGATATGCCGCCTGCGGCAGAGTTCCCGGCGGATTTTCCGAAAAAACACAAAAGGGGCTTGCAAATCTGTTACAATCATGTTAAATTGATTGTTAGTATACATTATGCACAAAATTTTTCGTTTTTCACCCCGCAAAACTGTCTATACAACCGCAGGACAGGTATAGATTTTTCCATTTTACATGATGTTCCGGTTTGGGTTTTCCATAGGCAGACCGTATCGTTTGCTGCTGTTCCAACTGTCTCCCATACCATCTCTGCCGCCGGCTGCTCTTGATGTGTGTTTTTCTCCGGCTGAGCCGTCCCCAAATGAAAATCGTATTTTTCACAGAGTGCCTGACTTGTCCCCTTGCGGTGCACTTCTGTTTCACCGGTACTGCCGGTTGATCTCCCTGCAGGAAAATATATTCCATAAAACTGTTTTTTCAAGCGCTTTGCGTGCACATTGCACACAGGATGCGCTGTCATCCCAACAACAAAACGAGGTATGTTATCATGGCTGTCACACTGAAACAAATTGCAGAGCTTGCCGGCGTTTCGCGCGGTACCGTTGACCGTGCTCTCTACAATCGCGGACGGGTCAAGCCAGAGGTTGCCGAACGAATCAAGAAAATCGCCAAGGAGCTGGGCTATCAGCCCAACCGCGCCGGAAAGGCACTGGCAATGACCAACCATCCCATGAAAATCGGTGTTATCGCCCAGGCAACCGAGACTCCGTTCATGCATCAGCTTCGGGCCGGCATTGAAGATGCCGCCAACGATGTGGCAGCCTTTGGTGCAGAGGTCATCATCCGCTCCGGCGTAGGTCTTGATGTCACAGACCAGCTGAAAATGATTGATGAGCTGCTTGCCGAGGGCATCAATGGTCTTGCCATCGCACCTGCAGACAATCCTCATATGCGGGACCGGATCAACAGTCTGGTGGATGCCGGCATTCCGGTTGTCACCTTCAACGCCGACATTGATGACACCCGCCGTATGTGTTTTGTGGGTCAGAACAGTGAGCTGGCCGGACGCACCTGTGCCGGACTGCTCAATGCCATCACACCGGAGCATGGTCTTGTGCTTCCGATTTCCGGTTATCAGTACAACCATTCCCATGCACTGCGCATCAAGGGCTTCTGCTCGGAAATTGAGCAGAGCTTTCCGAAAATCCAGACGCTGCCTGCTGTATACTGTCAGGACGATGAAATGCTGACACAGGAGCTGACAGAGGAAACCCTGCGGCAGCATCCGGATCTGACAGCCATTTACATTGCAGCAGGCGGACAGGCTGGTGTGTGCCGTGCACTGGAACGCACCGGCTATGCGGATTCTGTCCGCGTCATCTGTTTTGACCTGATACCCAACAACATCCGCAATCTGCTTGACAGTCGTATAGACTTCCTGATCGGACAGGATGCGCACACCCAGGGATTCATGCCGATTATGATACTTTTTGACTACCTTTTCTCGGGTAAAACCCCGGAAAACAAGTATTATTACACCGATATTTCCATCAAAAACAAGTATAATGTATAAATTGCACATACTGCCCCGGGCCTTTTTCCCCTTTTCTCAAGGTCCCGGGGCGTTTTTTCGTCAAAGCGCCCTAAAACACCCAGGCATTTTTCGTCAATTTTACGTTCATGCGTTCACGTGAACGCAAATGGAAAAATAATTTTACATTAGAAAAAAGTTCAGCTTTTCTGTTTATTCCTTCAATTTACGGTCTTTTCTGCTCAAAAATGTCAAAAATTCCGGGGTTGTCTGGTATTTGTGTACAAATTTTAAAACTTTTCGGCATTTTTATGTATTGATTTGCACAAGAATGTACGTTATAATGTGGGCACAACAACAAAGGAGGCCAGAAAGGGAATCTGGTTCTCAAGATTTAAGATTTTGGAGGTTTTTGACATGGATGAACTGAAAATTGCTCTGATTGGCTGTGGCATGATTGGCAAGCAGCACATTGACCGTATCCAGAACAGAATCAAGGGCGCTACCGTTGTTGCAGTATGCGACGTATTTGAAGCAGGCGCTAAGGCAGCTGCTGAAATCGCTGGACCGGGCACCAAGATTTACACCGATTCCGCTGAAGCAATCAACGATCCTGACGTAAACGCAGTCGTTGTTACCACTCCGGGTGCATTCCACAAGGCTCCGGTTCTGCAGGCTATCGCTGCCGGCAAGCCGGTATTCACCGAGAAGCCGCTGACCAACACCGCTGCTGAGTGCAAGGAAATTGTTGACGCTGAAATCGCTGGCGGCAAGCACCTGGTACAGGTTGGCTTCATGCGCCGTTATGACCGTGGCTACAACCAGGTTAAGGCTCTGATCGACGAAGGCAAGTTCGGTGCTCCGATGGTTCTGAAGTGCACCCATCGCGCTGACGGCGTAGCTGAGGATTACACCACCGCTATGGCTGTTACCGATACCGCAATTCATGAAATCGACGTTCTGCCGTGGCTGATCAACGACGAGTGGGACGAAGTACAGTGCATCATGCCGAAGGTTTCTTCCAAGGCTCATAAGGGTCTGCAGGATCCCCAGGTTATGATTATGAAGACCAAGACCGGCATTGTTACCATTCTGGAAGTTAACGTAAACTGCGGCTTCGGCTACGACATCAACTGTGAAGTTGTTTGTGAAAACGGCGTTATCAACCTGCCCTGCCCGTCCTTCCCGACCGTACGCTACGCTAACAACGTTTCTACCAAGATCGAGGACAACTGGATCCTGCGCTTCATCGATTCTTACGATGTAGAGATTCAGGACTGGGTTGACCACGCACTCAAGGGTGAGACCGGCGGCTCCTCCGCTTGGGACGGCTACGTTGCTTCCATCACCGCTGACGCTCTGGTTAAGTCCCAGACCTCCGGCGTACCGGAAAAGGTCGTTACCGGCGGCACCCCGGACTTCTACAAGAAGTAATTCCTAATTTACAAGAACTATTCCCTTGTGGGGACGGGCGCTTTCCCCGTCCTTCCCTGCATATCACCTTAAACCTGCTGCCGTAGGGCGGGGTGCCCACACCCCGCCCTACGGAAAACATTTATCACATTACGCGAATTTACCAATTTCTAATTAGAAAGAAATAGAATGAGAAAAGGAGTTCTCCACTATGAAAATCGGTTTTAACGAAGGCTGCAACCGTTTCTGCGAAAACCACTCCGTACTCGAAGACCTCGACCTGTGCGAGAAGTACGGCTTTGACTACATCGACATCCAGTCCGAATGCCTCGACCGCGAGATCGCTGCCGGCAAGTACACCATCGACGATCTGGCTGCATGGTTCGCTGACCCGAAGCATCACCTGAAGATGCTGTCCTACAACGCCCTGATCTTCTTCAACATGAAGCAGACCCAGGAGGAGAAGGACGCCGTTATGGCAAAGCTGGATCAGATCATCGCAGACTGCAACAAGCTGGGCTGCAAGATGATCGTTGTCGTTCCGTCCATGGACCTGACCGTTCCGGCTACCGTTGACGAGATCCGCGAGGATGCTGTTGCTGTTCTCAAGGAGATGGTAAAGAAGGTTGAGCC
>CAMBYS010000183.1 GCA_945872165.1 uncultured Clostridia bacterium
AATTGACTGCAAAAAGAACCTATTTGATATGGATGCACGGGTACGCATACGCAAACAGAATGGCATTGCAGAGCATACAACCGTAATTGGGCATAAAGTTCGGTTTGCACCGGAAAAGAATCATCTGTTTCTGCTGGATATTTTTGCGGCATATCAGGATAAAGTGCCGGATTCCTGTCTGCTGCTGTTGGGAGACGGTGAGCAGATGTCCCAGGTGAAGGACAAAGCGCGTCAGCTTGGCGTAGAGGATTCGGTCATTTTTGCAGGGCGACGGGACAATGTCCCTGATTACCTGTCCGCAATGGATTTCTTTGTGTTCCCATCTGTTTATGAAGGGTTGAGTCTGGCACTTGTGGAAGCACAGTGCAGTGGTCTGTACTGTTTTGTTTCTGATACAGTTGCACCGGAAACCCGTGTTTCCGGTCGATACGATACATTTTCATTGAACGAAAGTCCAACTGCCATTGCCGAAAGACTGCAAAGGGCAGAGCCGGCATGTGACAGGTATGCATTTTATGATACGCTTGCCTGTGATTGGCTGGATATTGAAAAGGAAGCGCGAAAACTGGAACAATATTATTTCGCTTTAACATAAACAAACACATGAGGGTGAAGAGATGGCGAAACTAGGGAGCCTCTGCTTTTATCTGGGAATTATGGCTCTGGCAGCAGGAGTTTCCCAGCTTGCAGCAAAACGGAATAAAAAATGGCTTTTGCTGATTCCCATTGCTGTACTTTCACTGGTTGCCGGACTGAGAGCATCAACTGTCGGTACGGATACACAAAATGTGCTGGCAACGATGGAATATTGTTATCGGCATCATTTTTGGGATCATTCCAAGGAATGGCTGTTTTATTTCCTGTGTGAATATCTGATGAAGTTTTGGTACAATACATCCTTTGTATTGACCGTATTCGCGGTTTTAAACTATGTACTGATATTTGCGAGGCTTTGGGATTTCCGCGAAACCATTCATATGGGAACGTCTGTCGCGCTTTTTTTGTTGTTTTACTTCGGCACGAGCATGAACATTGTCCGACAGAGTATGGCGCTTGCGATGGTATTCTATGCCACACGTTTCCTTGAGCGGAAAAAGTACCTGCGGTTTTTTATCTGTGTTGCCATTGCGAGTTTGATTCATGTCAGTGCGTTTTTTGCCGCAGTGATTCCGATTCTTTATATTTTTGCGGAGAAACAGTTTACTGTACGCAAGTTATTTGCTGTTTTGATGTATCTCTTCAGCTTTATTGTGGCAAGTGTGTATTTGCTCCGTTTTTATGGGGGTTACCTGCACGGAGAAGGTGTGGATATCGGTCTTATGACTCCGGTATGCATGACCATTTTGTTTGTCACATATCTGCCGCATCTTGTGACCCAATATCGTCTGCGCGGCTTTGTGGAAGAGGAAACAGGACAACAGTCCCGGCAGGAGGCATCCATTCATCTGCTGTTCCTCCTGAGTTTTTTGGGATATCTGATAGAATGCGTGGGATTTGTGTTTACATGGGCAGGACGGGCCGGCATGTATATGCGTTTCTTTGAAATTGTTTATTATGGCGCGGTGTTTAAATCCGGCATGTATGACCGGTTGTTTAAGATCGCATTGTTTCTTGCTTTGCTGCTGTTGGGCGGATACTCACTTTGGATGTATTCCAGAGTCATTCCATATGCAATGATATTCTGACTGGGGGGATTTGTGTGCAGATATCGTTTCTGTTTTCTGTGATTGTACCGGTGTATAATGCGCAGGACTATCTGCCCCGCTGCATTGACAGCCTTGTCATGCAGAAGCTGGACAGGCATGCCTGGGAGCTGATTCTGGTGGATGATGGATCTGCTGACCGCTCTGGGGAAATCTGTGATGCTTATGCGGCGGAGTATCCGCAGATTCAGGTGATACATAAACAGAACGGCGGGCACACTTCAGCGAGAAACGCAGGTCTCACTGCGGCGCAGGGAGAATATGTCCTTTTTGTGGACAGTGATGACTGGGTCAATGAGGACATGCTGGCATCCTGTGCAGATGAAATTGAAGCACAGCATCCGGATGTGGTATTGTTCGGGCATTGGAGGGAAACAGAACAGAAGTCAGCCGAGGTCCAGCCAGAATTTCCACCTGGAAGCTACGGTTTGGAAGAGCTGCAGCGGGAGATTTTTCCCCATATGATGATGGATGAAGCCGGACATTTTTTCCCCCGCGCGCTGTGGGGCAAAGCATTCCGAAGAGAACTGGTCAGCCGTTATCAGCTGCGCATTCCACAGCAATTGCGGACAGGGGAGGACATGTGCTGTGTCATCTGTACCGTACTGGCAGCGCAGCGCATCAGTGTTTTGCCCCAATGTCTGTACCATTACCGTATTCTGCCGGCGTCAATTTCCCGCAGAGGCGATGCAGAGGCATGCACAAGATGCAGCTGTCTGCTGCACTTTCTCGAACAAGAGATAAAGGAGCACAGCCCTGCGCTGCGGGAACAGCTTTTACGGCTGACGGTTCAGCAGATGTATAGCTCAGCTGTTCGTCTGCTGGGGGCAGAGCTCAGCTGGAAAGAAAAACAAAAACGGTTTGCGGCACTGTATCAGCTGCCGCTTTGCCGGGAAGCTGTGGGGCATGCCCGCTTTTCCCGCGGTGCAAGAACGCTGCGGCTGAAACAGCTGCTGCTCCGATACAGATGGCTGGCAGGCATTTCATTTTTTTGCAGATGGGGAGCGAACAGAAAGGGAACGTCCGGTTTATAATACCGATGGGGGATCACAGCATGAAAGAAATTGTTGAAATCCGGGAGATTCAGGAAATACAGCTGGGTGCATTGCGTCATTTGAAGGCGATTTGCGAGCGGCATGGCCTGACCTTTTTTCTGAGCAATGGTACTTTGCTCGGTGCAGTAAAATACAAAAAATTTATCCCTTGGGATGACGATATTGACGTTTTTATGCCGCGAAAGGATTATGACCGTCTGGCTGCGCTTTCGGATATTGATTCTGATGTTTATCGTCTGTTTAACCGGGAACGCTGCCCGGAATGGGTATCGACATATTCCAAGCTGTGTGATATGCGCACAAAGATACAGGAGGGCTCCGCTGATCTGGGGGCAGATTATGGCGTGGCAATGGATATTTTTCCGCTGGACAGCTGGTGCGGCGGAAGGAAAGCAGCATGCAGACAGGCAGCACACAGCAGCCTGCTTCTGCGGTGTCTCTGTGCCTCCTGCGAACAATCATTTCATACAGAGAAGACAGGCATACGGAAGGCAATTCTGTATGCCATTTGGCGTTACAGCAGATTATGCGGCACTGCGCATTTTTACAAGGGCCTGCGCAGGCTGGTACAAAAGGGCAGCGGTGCCCAGACAGACTATATGGGCTGTGTGGCGTGGAGCCTGTACGGCAGGCGGGAAGTCATCCCGGCGGAGGTTTTTGCTTCCACCGTTCCCGTGGAATTTGAAGGGGACAGCTATCCCGCTCCGGTAGGATATGACCAGTATCTGCGCAGCCTGTATGGGGAATATGAAGCAGATCCGCCAGAGGAAGAACAGCATCCCCATCATCATATGACTGCATGGTGGCGGGATCAAGAAACAGTTTGAGCAGAAAGGGGAACGGTCGTGCGTTCCAGAAAAATAGCATTCAATTCATTTGGACAAATTGCGAACCAACTTGCGACAACCATTGTCGGTCTGATTCTGCCGCAGCTGATGATTCGTACCTATGGTTCTGCACAGTATGGGCTGGTGGATTCCATTACCGGATTTTTGGCGTACATCACACTGCTGGAATCCGGTGTAGGCGCAATCAGCCGTGCAGCGCTGTATAAACCGCTGTCGGAAAAAAACGAGGATGAAATCAGCGGTGTTGTCAAAGCAACGGAAAGATTTTACCGGAAACTGGCGCTGACCTTTCTCGGTTATGCCGTTATTCTGGCGGTTGTTTATCCGCTGTTTATCAATACAACCTTTGACTGGATCTTTACTGGTTCCCTGGTGCTGATTCTGGCAATTTCTTCTTTTGTCCAGTATTATTTTGGAACAGCATATGCAGTCCTGCTGCAGGCGGACCAGCTGATGTATGTCAGCTCGTTTATCAATATGGCAGCGACAATTCTCAATGCTGTGCTGTCTGTCATCATGATTTATGCGGGCTTTTCCATTCATATGGTAAAGCTGGGGGCAATGGGGCTGTTTGCCCTGCGTCCATTATGCCTGAATGTTTACGTCAGGCACAGATACCATCTCAATCCGGCTGCACCGGAAAAAAGCATACCAGTCAGACAGATGAGTGCCGGCATG
>CAMBYS010000184.1 GCA_945872165.1 uncultured Clostridia bacterium
ACAGTCGGATCAGCGGCGCCACATCCACCGCCGTGGCAACGGTAGACCGGGCATTGGAACCGATTGCCTTCTGATCTACCACTACCGAAGGCGTCAGGTTGCGAATACTGTCTGCAGCCGGTTTTTCATACCGCGGCAGCCGATTGCGCAAAAACATGGGATATGTTGCCTGCCACTGTCTGCTGCTCTCAGCTGCAATGGTGTCAAATGCCAGAGAGCTTTTGCCTGAACCGGAGACACCTGCCAGAATCACCAGCTTTTCCTTTGGTATGGTTACATTGATATGTTTTAAATTGTTGACCTGTGCGCCTGTCACTTCGATGCTCTGCACCGTTTCCTCCTGCATATTCTGTCATCCTTTCCTATTTCATCCATATGATTCAGCTGGTCAAATCCTTTTTTCCGCAGCCTGCACCAGAACCATCCAATGGCAATGAGAATGACGGTCCAGGACACCGGATAGGACAGATAAACCAGCTCCACGCCATAATTTGTGGTATCCAGCACGGCCACCCATACCAGCCGCAGAACACAGGTTCCCAGTAAATTGATGATCATTGGTGCCATCGGGATGCCGCAGCCCCGTATTGCGCCCACCAGTACATCCGCCAGGCCAAAAATCACGTACACCAATGCCACCCACCACAGCCGTGCAGCACCGGCGGCAATGACCTGTGCATCGGTATTATACAGCCCGATGAGGGGATGGGACAGCAGGCAGACTGCCACACTCTGGACAATGCCAATCACCAGCGTATCCAGCAGACAGATGCGTACAATCCAGTTGATACGGCTGTACTGTCCTGCTCCCAGATTTTGTCCCACAAAGGTCTGGCAAGCCTGATGGAAGGAGTTCATAGAGACGTACAGGAAGCCTTCTATGTTTTCCGCAGCTCCCACACCGGCAATGACAATGCTGCCATAGGAATTGATGGCACCCTGAATAACAACATTGGACAAACTGAACAGACTGGCCTGTATGCCTGCCGGCAGACCGATGCGCAGCAGGGAAACCAGACTCCGCCGATCCACGCACAATTGATTCCAGCAAAACTGCATGGCATCCTGCAGCCTGGACAGGCAATGCAGGGTCATGACCGCGCTGATGGCCTGGCTGATAATGGTAGCCAGTGCAACACCCAGCACATCCAGATGGAATACCGTCACAAATAACAGGTTCAGAACCAGATTGACGGCACCGCTGACCAGCATAATCATCAGCGGACGTTTGGTATCTCCTCTGGCGCGCAATGCTGCCGCACCATAATTATAGATGCCGCTGAAGGGCGTACCTGCCAGATACACCCGCAAATACAGCTTTGCCAGTGACATGATGTCATCAGGCACCGACATCAGATTCAGAATCCAGCCCGATGCAAAAAAGCCCACAACAGCAAACAGCAGGCCGCCCAGTATGGCAACGGAAATGGCAGTGTGCAGGGTGCGGCTGATGTCCCGTTCCTGACCGGTCATGCCGATATATTGTGCCAGCATGACATTGACACCAACTGCCAGACCGATCAGCAGATTCACCAGCAGATGGATCACCGCCGTGGTACTGCTGACAGCTGCCAGACTGGCACTTCCTGCGAACCGCCCTACTACCACAATATCTGCCGCATTGAACAGCAGCTGTACCAGATTGGCCGCCATAAGCGGCAAGGCAAACCGCATGATTTTTCCTGCCAGCGGGCCATGTGTCATATCCATTCCAAAGCTGCCCTTCACCAGCACTCCACTCCTCTCTGCCTTTTCCTGCTTACTGCCGGCTTTCCGCCTGCTCCAGTGAGGCGTAGCCATATTGGGAAACGGTATTTTCCAATATCATCCTGCACAGATTCTTTCCTTCTCGTTGCAGGCGCCGGACATATGCCGCATACAGCTGAATGGTTTTTTCCGAATAGGTGGCAAGCTCTCCCCAGAGATAGGTTTCAAAGGAGGTGCAGACCTTACTGTCCGCACTCCGGCGGATGGGACGCCCGTTTCCTGTCAGCCGTGGATACTGTGCCGCCAGTTCCTCCTGCCAGATGACATGTGCCTTGCAAATTTCCTCAATATCCGCATCCTTTTGCGGGGAACGGGGCAGAAGCGCATCCCGGATACCTGCAAACTCCTCCGGACTGGTTCGCTCCATCATATATGCGTATTTTTCTGTCAGCAGATTTCTGCCGCTCCGGTGTGCGGTCAGCAGATCATCATAATAGCTGTCCAGCATTTCCGTGCTCCATGCCATCAGCTGGCTGGAACGCATGATAAAAAAGGTGGTTCGGTTGTCCTGACAATCTGCCCGTCCGCCGATATTCTGTACCTGGTCAAACAGCTTCCATTCCATTTCTACAATTGCTTTTACATTGCTGCCAATCATTGGTTTTTCTGTCATATCTGTCACTCCTGCATCACATGTGTCTTTCGTAATGTTTCATCCTGAATCTTTGCCATGAGGTCGGGACACAAATCCAGCAAAAAATTGCCGGACTGTTCGGTCAGCCTCTGACGGCGCAGCTCCGCCGCCACATTCATACAGATGCCTTCCATCAGCCGGAGGGCATCCTCCTCCTGTGCAGTGCTGAGCCGTTCCAGCAGTACCGCCGTTCGTTTCCATTTGGGCATTTGTTTCACGCCCCGGAACATCCATTTATAAAACGGAGCATACTGCCGTTCCAGCAGATAGAGCATGGACAGCGCTGCCCGGGTAAATTCCGCTTTTGCCAGCTGTGCCGCCACAGCATCCTGCCGTTTGACACAACGGGGGAAATTATATTGTCCCGCCTGCGCCATAACTGCGGCACGTGCTGCCATTTTTTTGATACGTACATCTTCAGGATAAAACTGCTGCAGCCGTTCCCGAACGGCGGAAAAATGCCCCAAGGGATCGTAAAATACCGCTCCGTTTGTCGCAGTTGCCAAAAAGGCTTCCGGTATCTGCCGCCACTGTGCCAGTGTCACCGGGCCTTCCTCCAGCCCTGTATACCGCCGGTACCAGTCCTGGATACACAGACAGCCTACCCGTCCGGCACTTGTGGGGCTGTATGGTCTTGCCGGATAACCGGTCTGTTCCACCGGCAGAGCATCATAAACCGCCTGTACCTGGGCGCCGTACTGCATATAATCTTCTTTTTCCAGCCAGATGCAAAATGCCGGTCCCCAGTCATGATCCCGGGACAGTTCATCATCAAAGCCCAGACATTCCGAGCCTTCTCCTGCCAGACCGATTGCCATGCGGGACATCAGCGCCGGAAACTGCTGTTCCAGTGCAGGCTTCCCGATGGTTTCATAAAACGATCTGGAAAGTGCCAGCCCGTTCATGCCAGTTCTCCTTCCTTCAGCCGGCGCAGGTCATCTGCCACCGCACAGGTGCGTTCATGCTCCGGTCCCAGCAGGCGTTCAAATACCTGTTTTGCCTGTTCCAGTGCCGAAATGGCCTCCTCCCGTCTGCCCATTTTTTTGTAAACCCAGTACATATTCTGGAAAGTGATGCCATATTCCAGATTTTCGCCGAAAAACCGTTTGGTGTACCGGGCGGATTTTTCATACAACTGCAGCGCCTTCCGGCAGTCTCCCTGGGCATACAGGATACCTGCCAGGCTGTTGAGTCCGGCAGCATAATGCACATTTTCCTCATCCGCACACTGCTCAAATACGGCAATGGCATGATTGGCGCACTGGCTTGCCTTTTCCTGATCGCCTGCTGCAATGTATAAAGCTGCCAGATTGTTATAGGTAATCGCCAGCTCCTGCCGGTGCTCCGGCATGCTCTGAATCAGCTCCAGCGCCTGTTCCAGATAATCAATGGCTTTGGGAATCTGCCTGCTCTCCCGATAGGCCAGCGCCAGATTGTTGAGCACACTGGCAAAGGTATAATTTTTCTCCTCTCCGCAGCCCCGGTAGATTTCCAGTGACTGCTCGAACAGACGGATGGCAGATGCATAATCTCCCTTCATGCGGTAGGTGCCTGCCATATTGTTCATGACTGTGGCATGCTGCACACTGTTATAGCCCAGCTCTGCGCAGACCAGCTCCTGTGCACATCGGAACATCTGAATGGACTGCTCAAACCGGCTGGTTCCCCGAAAAAACGAGCCCAGTTCATTGTATACGGCAATGCGTACGCCGGTCTCTTCCTCTCTGTTTTCCCCAATCTCCCTGACACATTCCAGCAGGAACTGCTCCACCTGCTCCAAATCCCCCTGTGCATACCGTGTATCCAATTCCCTGTAAAACTGTTCCAGCTT
>CAMBYS010000185.1 GCA_945872165.1 uncultured Clostridia bacterium
AAGCAGAGGGTCCGGGGTTCGAACCCCCGATGGGCCACCACGTCGGAGCAAGCTGTATATCGCTTGCTCCGACTTTTTTATAAAAGTCAGAGCGCGCTCATGCCGCTGCTCCTCCTTTCCAAATCCCAACCGCTTCGCTGGGTTGCGATTTGGTGTTGGGTGCTGATCCGAAGACAATGCTATCTCAGGCACGCGCAAGCGTGCTTTTTTCATTTCTATATGGCCCCGCCGGAGCAGACAGAAGGTTTGCTTCGGTTTTTTTGTAAAGAGGAGTTGACACACCCGTTGGAATTTTTCAACAAATTTACGTTAAATTCGTGACAAAAAGCTGTATCATCCCATGCGCTGCTGTGGTATGATATAAATTAAATCAAAGTACATTGGGAAATGAGGATTGTATGGCGAAAAAACAGAGCGGCTTTCTGCCGATTTCAAAAGAAGATATGTTGGAACGCGGCTGGTATTACTGTGATTTCCTGCTGGTGACCGGTGATGCCTATGTGGATCACCCGTCCTTTGGCACAGCGGTCATTTCCCGTGTGCTGGAGGATGCCGGGTATCGTGTCGCCATTTTATCCCAGCCGGATTTCCATTCCGAAGCGGATTTTACAGCGATGGGACGGCCGCGGTATGCGGTACTCATCAACAGCGGTAATATAGATTCCATGGTGGCGCATTATACGGCGGCAAAAAAACGGCGGCATGATGATGCCTATTCTCCCGGCGGTGTGGGTGGAAAACGTCCGGACCGTGCGGTAACAGTTTATGCCAGGCTGGCACGCAAGGCATTTCCGGATGTGCCGATTTATCTGGGCGGTCTGGAAGCCAGTCTGAGACGATTTGCCCATTATGATTACTGGGCTGACCGCATTCTGCCTTCCATTTTACAGGACACCGGTGCGGATGGCCTGATGTTTGGTATGGGTGAAAAATCCGTATTGGAGCTGGCGGCGAACCTCAAAGCCGGCAAGCATGGCACAGAGGTGGTAAAACAGATCCGTGGTGTTGCCTATCTGACAAAGGAGAAGGAAGATATTTCTTATCCGGCAGTGTGGTGTCCCTCCTGGGAGGAAACCCTGGAGGATAAGCTGAAATATGCGGAGTCGGTAAAAATCCAGTATGACCAGCAGGATCATGTCACCGGCAAGGCTGTGGTACAAAAGCATGGTCATCGTCTGTTGGTACAAAATCCGCCATCCATTCCGCTGACCACAGAGGAAATGGATCATGTCTATGGTCTGCCTTATCAGCGAACCTATCATCCATCCTATGAAGCAGTGGGCGGCGTACCTGCCATTGCAGAGGTACAGTTTTCCATTATTCATAATCGCGGCTGCTTTGGCGGCTGTAATTTCTGTTCCCTGGCATTCCATCAGGGACGATATATTTCTGCCCGTTCCCATGAATCCGTGGTGGCGGAGGCAAAGCAGATTGCCCAGCATCCGGATTTTAAGGGTTATATCCATGATGTGGGCGGTCCCACAGCGAATTTCCGTTTTCCGGCTTGTGCCAAACAGGAAAAGCATGGTTTGTGCCAGAATAAACGGTGCCTGTTCCCTAAGGCATGTCAGAATCTGCGGGCAGACCACAGTGATTATCTGATCCTGCTGCGCAAGCTGCGGGAAATTCCGGGAGTCAAAAAAGTCTTTGTCCGTTCCGGTCTGCGGTATGACTATATGATGGCGGATGACAACGACGAATTTTTCCTGGAGCTGGTCAAGTATCATATCAGCGGACAGCTGAAGGTAGCCCCGGAGCATATGAGTGACCATGCACTGTATTATATGGGTAAGCCCTCCTTTTCGGTTTATCAGAAATTTAAAGAACGATATGAGCGCATTAATGCAAAGCTGGGCAAAAAACAGTATCTGGTGCCCTATCTGATGTCCTCTCATCCGGGAGCAGAGCTGGGAGATGCGGTGCATCTGGCAGAATATCTCAATTCCATTGGCTATATGCCCCAGCAGGTACAGGATTTTTACCCCACACCGGGTACCCTGTCCACAGCGATGTATTATTCCGAGGTAGACCCGCGAACCATGAAGCCGGTATATGTTGCCAAAACACCGGAGGAAAAGGAAATGCAGCGTGCTTTGCTGCAATGGAGGAGACCGGACAAGCGGAGTATTGTCATCAAAGCGCTGTTACAGGCAGGACGGGAGGATTTGATTGGATATACCCGGGATTGTCTGATTCATCCCAAGCCCAATGAGCATTTCCCCCATTTGCATGACAAGCCGAAGGGCAGAAAGCCGGGGAAGCCGGAACGGAATCCACGGCAGAGCCGCACTGGGGTGAAACCGGGCAGACCGGCAGGTAAAACCGGACAGAAACCCCATCAGAAGCGCAAAGCGGGCTGGGCAAAGCCGAAGAAACATAAGTGATACAAATATCATTGGAGAAAGAACAATATGTGGATTGCAGATAAATGGAAGGAATTTGAAGTGCTGGACTGCGGCGGCGGCGAGAAAGTCGAGCGCTGGGGAAAGCAGATATTGGTCCGTCCGGACCCTCAGGCGATCTGGCCGAAGCAGAAGGGTGTTTCCGCATGGAAAACTGCGGATGCTACCTATCATCGGTCCTCCTCCGGCGGCGGCAAATGGAATATCAAAAAATTGCCGCCCCAGTGGGACATTCATTATCGGGAACTGACGTTCCATATCAAGCCGATGAGCTTTAAGCATACCGGTCTGTTCCCGGAGCAGGCGGCAAACTGGGATTATATTGATGGGCTGATTCGCAGCTCAGACAAGCCGGTACGGGTGCTGAACCTGTTTGCGTATACCGGCGGTGCTACCCTGGCAGCAGCGGCAGCCGGTGCCAGCGTATGCCATGTGGATGCTTCCAAGGGCATGACCCAATGGGCAAAGGAAAATGCTGTGGCATCCGGTCTGGCAGACCGTCCGATCCGCTGGATTGTGGATGACTGCAAGAAATTTGTGGAGCGTGAAATCCGCCGGGGACATAAATATGACGGCATTATTATGGATCCTCCCAGCTATGGCAGAGGTCCTACCGGACAGGTATGGAAGATTGAACAGGATATTGCGGATTTCATCCAGCTGACCTCTCAGGTATTGTCGGATGACCCGTTGTTTATGCTGGTCAACAGCTATTCCACTGGTCTTGCACCGGCAGTCATGGGCTATATTCTGGGTACAACCGTGGCATCCCGTTTTGGCGGACAGATTGACTGTCAGGAGCTGGGTCTGCCGGTGAAATCTACCGGTTATGCATTGCCCTGCGGCAATACGGCACGCTGGGTGAACCCGAACCGGTAATGTGAAATTTTCAAAGGAAATGATATCATGTCAGAAATGATTCAGGCGGATGGCCTGACCTATCGTTATACAGATTTATCCCATACCACCCATCTGGCATTGGATGGTGTGAATTTACACATTCCCTATGGACAGTTTGCTGCGATTCTGGGGCGCAATGGTTCAGGTAAATCCACCTTTGCCCGGCATTGCAATGCCATTGCCCTGCCTTCCGGCGGACAGGTCTGGGTGGATGGCATAGATACCATGGATGCAGACCGGCTGTGGGATATCCGCCGTGCATGCAGTATGGTATTCCAGAATCCGGATAACCAGATTGTGGCAACCGTTGTGGAAGAAGATGTTGCCTTTGGACTGGAAAATATGGGGGTTGTCCCCAGGGAAATCCGCCGCCGTGTGGATGAAGCTCTCAAGCTGGTGGGCATGTATGCATACCGCATGCATGCACCCCATTTGCTGTCCGGCGGACAGAAACAGCGGGTAGCTATTGCAGGTGTATTGGCGATGCAGCCCAAATGTATTGTGCTGGATGAGCCCACTGCCATGCTGGATCCTCAGGGCAGAGCAGATGTGATGCGGGTACTGCATGAGCTGCATGAGAAAAAGCATATGACCATCCTCCTGATTACCCATCATATGGATGAAGCGGTACAGGCGGAACGGGTTGCCGTATTGGATCGCGGACATCTGGTGCTGGATGGCACCCCCCGGGAGATTTTTGTACAGACCAAACGGCTGCATGCACTTGGTCTTGCGGCACCCCAGAGTGTCCAGCTGCTGGAAGCATTGAATGAAAATCTGCATGCGGGACTGGAAACCGATGCGCTGACGGTGGAGGAATGTGCGGATCGTCTGGAAGCATGGCTGAAAGGAGGATACCGCTGATGGAACGGCAGGAAAGCCTGCCCGCGGTGCTGGACGGGTATGTGCAGCA
>CAMBYS010000186.1 GCA_945872165.1 uncultured Clostridia bacterium
TTCTGCCGGTTCAGATTGCTTGGCTCCACGGTGTCAAAGTCTGCCAGAATCAGGCGTCCTACACCGGTTCGGGCCAGCATAGCAGCGATATTGGAGCCCAGTCCGCCCAGGCCCGCAATGCCCACACAGGCTTGCTTGACACGTGTATGGACATGGGGAGAATGGCGGGATGCCATCATGTGCTCCAGCACATCCTCCGGGGGCATGACGCCCTTTTCAATGACGGTGATGCTGTCACCGTCCCGCAGCGGCTGTTCTTCGCCGGTCTGGAAGCCATTCAGAATGACAACCGAAGCCGTGGGCAGCTGCTGATGGGCGGTCTGCTGGAGCAGAGCACCCTCCGGCACCGTCAATGGCTTGCCGTTACAGGTGATCTGCAGCATCAGCCGCCACCCATGAAGCAGACGATTTCCACCACATCGTCGTCATGCAGGGCATAGGCATCATATTGTGCCTTGGGAACAATATCACGATTGACCTCCACGGCAATACGGCTGACCTGATAGCCCAGCTGCTCCAGCAGCTTGCTGACGGTCAGACCCTCTGCTGCAGGGATGGATTCTCCGTTCACTTTCATGCGGTTTCCTCCTTTCAAACAAAAAAATAACAAAGAAAAAAGACCATCGGCTCTTCGGAAGTGATGGTCTTACAACATTCTGGCTTTGCAATAGATCCTCAAAACTCCCTACGCCGGTGCTAACCGTAACAGGTTCAATGAGTAAGGAAGCATAACATTCCACTCTCAGCCGCTTGCCGCGGCTCCCCAGTTGAAGAACGATGTTCAGTTGTCTTTCTGAGGGATATTATACGGCAGAAGGAAGTAAAAGTCAAATCTTTTGTGTGATTGACGGATATCATGGAACATGGTACACTGAAATTATCAAAAATGCTGTACACAGCAGCGCAGAAAAGGAGAGAAAATGTATGCAGTATACCATTGAAAACCAGCTGTTTACCGTTGTGATTGACAGCAAGGGCGCAGAGCTCAGTTCCATGCGGTCCAAGGCATCCGGTACAGAATATGTCTGGCAGGCAGATCCATCCATCTGGGCACGCCATGCGCCGATCCTGTTCCCGTTTGTCGGTCGGCTGAAGGATAAAATGTATACAGTGGGCGGAACGGAATATACCATTACCCAGCATGGTTTTGGACGAGATCTGGAATTTGTCTGCACCGCACAGACAGATACCAGCATTGATTTTACCCTGACACCCAATGATTACACCAAACCCATGTATCCCTTTGATTTTGCCCTGACGGTACGGTATACCCTGACAGGCAATACGCTGAAAAAGGAGCATATTACCACCAATAACGGCGATACAGACATGTATTATGAAGTAGGCGGACATGACGCATACAATGTAGCGCTGGAACCGGGAGAAAAGATGGCAGATTACTATGTGGACTTCGGGGAAGGTGACGCAGTACATCCGCTGATTAATGATGATGCGCTGATGATTACAAAAGAAAAACGTGACGTACCGCTGCAGGATGGCAGACTGTATCTGACCAGTGAGCTGTTTGCATTGGACGCGCTGATTCTGGATGATGTCAAAACCCGTTCTGTCAGCGTAAAGAGCGATACCTCTGCCCATTGCATCCGCATGGATTTTGAGGATTTCCCCTATCTGGGCATCTGGAGCAAATATACCGGAACCGATACCAATTATGTGTGCATTGAACCCTGGAGCACCCTGCCGGATGCGGCATATCTGGATCATGCACTGGAAAATAAGGTGGGCGTGCGCTGCCTGAAGCCGGGCGCTACGGAGACCCTGACCTTCTCTACAACCATTACTGAATAATAAAACAGAGGCTCCCGGAAACGGGAGCCTCGCTGATGAGAGACAGATATTTGTGTTGATAAATAAAATGCTCATTATGTCAATATTTATTGTGTCACATGTTGACCTTCTTCTATGACAATGATATGATGCTTGTATGGGAAAGACATACAATTTACGGTATGCGGTTTGCGTTCTCCCACTCTAGATAGAGAGGGGATGAACCGATTTTCTTTCGCTCCTCTCAGAAGGGAGGGCGATAAGATGCAGTACATTACATATTCTGAAGTATTTCAGCTTCTCGAACTGCTGTGTACGTTCGGCATGTTTGTCATCGCATTGATTGCTTTTTACAGCAAAAGAAAATAACCGCTTCGGCTGACAACTTAAAGCGGTTATTTCTTTTCATAACTCTTTAAGGGAGGACGCATCGTATATCTGTGTGTCTTTCCTTTTCTATTTACAGGATATCACAGGCAGACAGAAAAATCAAGTAGGGGATTCCCTGTCATTTTAGAGGAGACTTATTTTGCCCGGTACATAGCGGAAACCCGTGCATGATCCAGCACATGTCCCCGCATGGCATGGATCATCTCATTGAGATAAAAGCCCGGCTGCAGGTCAAGCTTGCAGTCCAGCGCATAAACCGTCAGGTCATATTCATGGTCCTGATCCGGAGGAGCCATGCCGCCATAGCAGGAGGCCTCTTCACGGGTTTCATGGCTGGCAACACTGTGTTCACTGGTACAGCCCTGAATAAAGTCCGGATGATTGCGGCTGATGTCCTCCGGTACCTCAGTGTCTGTCAGGTTGCAGATGGTCCAGTGAATCCAGGTAAAACCGCATACAGGAATGGCATCCGGGTCATCCAGAACCACAGCAAAGCTGACGGTATTCTCCGGTGCATCTGTGATGGAAAAGGGAACCGAACGAACCGGCTTGCCATCTGCAGCACGGTCACTGCTGAATTTTCCAAAGCGGTCATCCCAGTAGCCGTTGCGGATGCCTGTACTTGTTACTTTCATGAGTAGAACCTCCTTATTTTCCGGTTTGATAACTCCATTATATCAGCTTTCCCGGAGGAGCACAAACAATTGTCGGGCAAACAAAGGAAAAATGCTTGTAATTTGCATGGCGATTGTTTATAATTGAGGTATTGTAATTTTTCTTCGACAGGAGGTGTAGACTCAAGTGATGATGAATTTCTTACTGGAGGCAGCAATGCCGGATGCCAGTGCATATCTTTCTTTCGTCCCGCTGCTGCTGCTGATCGTGCTGTTTTATTTCCTGCTGATCCGTCCGCAGAAGAAGCGTGAGAAGGCAGACAAGGCAATGCGTGAATCCATTGTAGTTGGCAATGAGATCTGTACAATCGGTGGTATTGTGGGCCGGGTTGTCAAGGTTAACGACGATGACATCGTTCTGGAAACCAGCGGCAGCACCCGTATGCGTTTCAAGAAGTGGGCAATCCGCAATGTCATTGAGGACGAAGAAGCATAAAATTCACGTATGATCGTTACATTTCCCGCGTACTGTGTTGCTGAGAACATCTTGCGGGAGGGGTAATATGAATCATTCGGAAGCAAAGGACAGACCGGTTTTCTGGGCGGCACCGATGCTGCTGGGACTGCTGCTGATTTTCGGCGGCACACTGGCGGGTGCGGCATGGATATCCTCCGGAAAGCTGCCGCAGCAGCTGGAATCACTGGCAGCCTATGTGCCGCTGGTTCTGGGCGGCTTGGGTGCATCTTTCTGGGGCGCACGGCGTGCACCGTCACAAAAGCTGTTGATGGGCCTGCTCATTGGGCTGCTCCTGCTTGGCTGTCTGCTTCTGCTGGGGCTGACACTGCGTGATGCGGCGTTTTCAGCACCGGCTGCCGGAATGGTTTCCGGCATATTACTCACTGCCTCGCTGTTGGGAGCGATTTCCGGCGCGGCAGTCAAAACAAAAAAACGGCGCAGATAATGTGCCTGAGATTTATCAGGAAAGGAGAAATTGACGATGACTCACATTAAGACTCTGAACACCTGCACTTTTAAGGAAACTGCTGCAAAGGGCGGCTGCGGCGAATGCCAGACCTCCTGCCAGTCTGCATGCAAGACTTCCTGCACTGTTGCAAACCAGAAGTGCGAGCACGACAAGTAAGTCATTCCTTACTATCAGAAACAGATTCGGGACTGACAGCCGTCAGTCCCGAAATTTTTTAACAGGGAGTATACATAATTATGATACATCGTTTTTCCATGAAGGGTATCAACATCCTGATGGACATCAACAGCGGCTCTGTCCATGTGGTGGATGACGCTGCCTATGCGCTGTCTGCTGTTGTGGCACCGGGCATGACAGAGGAATGTCCGGAGGATATCCT
>CAMBYS010000187.1 GCA_945872165.1 uncultured Clostridia bacterium
CTACATTCGGCAGTGCCAGATGTTCTGCCGGTGTGACATAACACAGGAATGCTGCACCGTTCATGGCAGCTACTGCACCGCCAATGGCACTGGTGATATGGTCATAACCCGGTGCAATATCGGTTACCAGCGGGCCAAGCACATAGAACGGAGCACCCATGCAGATGGTTTTCTGTACCTGCATGTTTGCTGCGATCTGATCCAGCGGCACATGTCCCGGGCCTTCTACCATGACCTGTACATTATGTGCCCATGCACGCTTGGTCAGCTCGCCCAGACGTACCAGTTCTTCAATCTGGCATACATCCGTAGCATCTGCCAGACAGCCCGGACGGCATGCGTCACCCAGTGAAATGGTTACGTCATACTCCTCGCAAATGTCCAGAATCTCATCGAAATGCTCATAGAACGGGTTTTCTTCCCCGGTCATGCTCATCCATGCGAAAACCAGGCTGCCGCCGCGGCTGACAATGTTCATCTTGCGCTTGTGCTTGCGAATCTGGTCAATGGTCTTGCGGGTAATGCCGCAGTGCAGCGTCACAAAATCCACGCCATCCTCTGCATGCAGACGGACAACATCCACAAAATCCTGTGCGGTCAGTGTTGCCAGATCCCGCTGATAATGAATGACACTGTCATATACCGGAACGGTACCGATCATAGCCGGGCATTCACTGGTCAGCTTGCGGCGGAAGGGCTGGGTATTGCCATGGCTGGACAGATCCATGATGGCTTCCGCACCCATGTTGACAGCGCTCATCACCTTCTGCATTTCAATGTCATAATCCTTGCAGTCCCGGGAAACACCCAGATTGACATTGATTTTGGTGCGCAGCATGCTGCCCACGCCCTCCGGATTCAGACAGGTATGGTTTTTATTGGCACAGATTGCCACCTTGCCTTCTGCCACAAGACCCATCAGCTGATCCACCGGCATTTTTTCCTTTTTTGCAACAATTTCCAGTTCCGGTGTAACAATACCGCGGCGAGCCGCATCCATTTGTGTGGTGTAATTTCTCATTTTACTAAATTCCTTTCCAGGCGGTATCTGAAATCAGAAAAAGATTTCTTTCTATTTCCGACTTTACAGAACCTCCCCACATTTCAAGCAAATGTTTCCATATCAGATATCTGTCTGATATGCTTCTCAGCAAGTTCGTTTCCGATTTCTGATGTCGGCTGTTCTCTGCGTGTTCAAAGCAGCTGCTGTGCAAATGGTATACATATAATCTGCCAGTACTGTTCTGATATCTGCTTGAATGCCGACACCTGTCCGCAAATCTGCTGTGACTTTCAATGCTGTTTTCACTAAAAATACTCCTTTCCAGGCGCTATCTGAAAACAAAGAAAATGACGAATATTTCCCAAAGGCGAGGGCGATTCGAGGCAAAAACACGCAGGAATCCTTCCGGATTCCAAGTGGTTTTAACGAAGAAGCGATCCGCATTTGTAGAAATAGTCAAAATTTTCGACTTTTCAGATACGCCCTAATACAGCAACTGATTTTATATAGCGACAGAAGGTGGTGTCCCCAATCTGCCACTCCCAAAGCGTATTATTTCGCTTTTAAGGCAAAAGAAAAGCGCAATCTGGTAATCCCAAACTGCGCAAAGATGCAAAACAACCGTATCTCCCTACGTTGGCATTATCCAAATCAGGTTATGGGTCAAAGCGTTACAGCTTACTCTCAGCCTGCTCCTGCAGGCTCCCCTGTTGTATATAAAAATACTGATTTTATCCAGTATTTCCTGTTTTTTCTGTAGCCATTATATACCTTCTTTTTGACCATGTCAACCCATTCGGCAAAAAGAGGATCCATCTCTCCGTTTTCCTGCAAAAAAAGCGGCAGATACAACGGTGTATCTGCCGCCTCATGCCAGATGGAATTAAAACTCCACCTCAGTATACAGATCAACGGTCTCCGGTGCGTCGAACAGCTCACCCAGCTGCGGGATAATGCGCTGGAAATGCTCACTCGCATTGTGGATATCAATGGCCTCCTGATCTTTCCAGATTTCGATGAAGCAGTGTACCCGCTCATCTGCTGTGCTCTGGTTGGAGGTGTACATGATGTTGCCTGCCTCCGCCTGGGATTTTTCTACCAGTTCCTTGGTCAGCTCACGATACTTGCCAATGCAATCCTTACGGATTACCTGCTTTGCTACAATCTTAATCATACGATAAACTCCTCTCTCTTGCTTGCGTACGGGCGGTTTGCCCCCTGTATGAATCGCACATACTGCTGTTATTATATCGGATATTTGTCCGAAAGAAAAGTGCTTTGTGGAAATACATGCCAATCTATCCCTCAGGGGATGGCATCAGCCGGAGTTTCTGGTATAATAGAATCACCTTTTTCTAGGAGGAAATGCCATGGGTTATCTTCGCCGCCCTTCCTATTACCGCCAGTTCCGCTGTATTGGTTCTGACTGCACAGATAATTGCTGCATTGGCTGGGAAATTGATATTGATCCGGAAACGCTGGCAAGCTATCAGCGTACCTCCGGTGCCTTTGGCCAGCGGCTGCGTGATTCTATCGCCCTTTCTCCACCGGATTCGGAGGAAAACCCACATTTTATTCTGGATTCCGCAGAACGCTGTCCCTTTTTGAACGACAAGAATCTCTGCGATATTTTTATCCATCTGGGTGAGTCTCATTTGTGCCAGATCTGTACAGACCATCCCCGTTTTTATACCTGGCTTTCCGATGGCCGGGAAGAAGGCATTGGTCTGTGCTGTGAAGCCGCTGCCAGACTGATTTTACAGCCCACCGGATTTCCCCAATGGGAAGTCATACAGACTGCCAGCGAACCGGAAGATATGTCAGAAGAACCTGATCCGCTGGAACAAAACCTGCTTGCCATGCGGGATGAGCTGTTCCATCTCATCAAACCGGACATTGCTGTTCCTCTGGACAGCAAATTCAACCAGCTGTACTGTGCGGCATCCGACATGCAGGAACGGTATGACGCCATTCTGTTTCCGTTCCCGGAGGACAATACAGAAGCCGGCTCCGCTCTGCCGGACTGGTCTGCCTGCTTCTGGCAGGAGGACTTTCTGCGCAAGCTATTGGACGGCTGTCTGCAGCTTGAGATCAATGACCCCGGCTGGCGTGACCTGCTGACTGCTGTAAGGCAGTCTCTGCCGGAAATCTGCCAAAGGCGTCCGGATTTTCTGCAATATTATGCATCCCGACAGTATGAATACGATCAGCTGCTGCTATATTTTATCTATCGGCATATGATGAAAGCCCTGGAGGATGACTGCCTGCTGGAAAAGATACAGTTTGCCCTGTACAGTGTTTCTCTTATCCAGCTGCTGGATATTTTCTGCTGGCTGCGGGATGGTACTCTGACAACATGGCAGCAAATTTGTCTGTGCAAGCTGTATTCCAAGGAAATGGAATATGACACTGACAATACCGCATTTTTGGAACAGTATCCAATCATGGCAGAATAACAAAAAAAAGAGAACCGATATGTTTCCACCTGTCCCCAGGCTGCGAAACCGGTTCTCTTTTGTTATGGTTAAAAATCCTGTGCCATCCGGCTGGAGGTCTCCTCATCCAGCTCTGTAACCTTGGTATCCATCACCCGGTATACCCGTTGGCACAGGTTCAGCACGCTGGGGCGATGGGTGGTGACAATACAGGTTTTATTGGGATGCTGCTGCACGATATTGCGCAATACCTGCCGTTCTGTTTCCACATCCAAGGCGCTGGTGGCTTCATCCAGCAGCAATACCGGCGCATCCCGCAGCACGGCTCTGGCAATGGAAACACGCTGGGCCTGTCCTTCCGACAAACCACGACCCCGGGTGCCAACATTGCTGTGAATGCCATGTTCCAGTTTCCCAACAAAGTCCCAGGCACAGGCGGTTTTCAGGGCAGCAATCATTTCCTCCTCTGTGGCATCATCCTTTACCATGCGCAGATTTTCCGCAATGGTACCGGACATCAAGGTATTGCCCTGGGGGACATAGGAAAAATACCGCCGGGTATCTGCATTGATGATGACACGGTTTCCATCCCGGTCAACCAGCTCCACCCTTCCCTGATCCGGATGAATCAATCCGAGAATCATGCGCAGCATGGTGGTTTTGCCCTCTCCACTGGGACCTCC
>CAMBYS010000188.1 GCA_945872165.1 uncultured Clostridia bacterium
CATGTTTGGAAGCAGCATAAACAGAATCATCTTCTCCCCAGCACAGATATGTGATATTTCCTTTGTCTAACTCACTGTATCGGAGAGAATCCTCTGCAATGTGGTAAAACACAATGCCTTCATGCCGTTCCCAGGCATGCCACTCATCCAGATCGAAGTTCTCGTCTTCCTGCTCCTGTTTTTCTTCTTCCGTAGCTGCATGAGCGGAAAAAGCGACAGTTTTTCCGTCCGGCGAAAAAACCACCTCTGTCCCCGGTTCACATATTTCCATCTCCGGTACATTATTCAGTGTCTTTTTCTGCTTGATCTGTCCGTCTGCAACCTGAATGAGATCCAGTTCTTCTTCCGTTAAAACAGCTGCCAGCTTTTGGTCAGAAGAAACCGCAACCGCCTGAACATCTCCCTGCGCTGCTGCACGCCATATCTGTTCCCCTGTTTCATACGCCCAGCACTGCAGTCCTTCATTGGTTGGAACCAGCAGCTGCTTTTTCTCCTCCAGCAAATATGTTTTGGTAAAGGCAAAGGAAGCAATATTCTCTTCGGTTTCCAGTGCATGGCACTGCTCCATGGTCTCTGTATCAATTACGGCAACCTGTTTCCCATCCTGAGCAAACAACCGGGTTCCATCTTCCGTGACAATCAAATCTCCGTGAATCTCTTCCAATCCGTGAAATGTTTTGGTAGGACTGAGCGTTCCACTCACACTTGCCGGCGTCTTGTATGCACCAACAGACTGGGTCAGCGCATAGACCGCATCCGGATTGATCAGAGCCCGGTCATCTGTGTCTGCAGGAAGCGCCTGCAATGCTTTTTGAATCGCTCCCATCGGATCACCCTCATTCAGCAAATCCATTGCTTCCTTTGCCAGATACTGCGACTGGCTCAGCACCGTCTGTCTGTACTGGTTGCTCAAGCTGCGGGTCTGCTGCAGCGCATAAACGGAAAAAGCTGTAATAACAGCCATGACCAATGTGGCTGCCACTGTCATACGACGGCGGAAATATGCTTTTTTCCGATCCCGCAGCACAGCATATGGAATCCCCAGCATCGGTGCCGCAATACGGTAAATGGCATCTTTTTTCAGTTTCCGCCAAACCTCCCGCCGGGTTGTTCCCCGTGCATCTGCTGCCAGCATTTCATCATGGCCAATATCTGTCCCTTCCTTCAAGGGGGCCGGAAAGGATTCTGCCGGTTCCCCGGAGGTAAGGATCGTCAAAATATGTGAACGATCATGATATTGCAAAAAAGTCTGGATTTCCAATGCTACATAGGTCGAATGGGGTGTATCCGGTGAGCAAATGACAATCAGCCATTTGGAATGCTCCAACGCAATGCGAATTTCATCAGAAAAATCTGCGCTGCTGGATAATTCCCCGTTATCCACAAAAACGGTTTCGATCGGCTGGATGCCCCATTGTGAGGCCAGATGTTTGGGAATATGGAAATGCTCTAAAAGCTGCTGGGTTTTCTCTGCGGCGAAGCTGTCGATTTCTCCATGCTTATAGCTGATGAATGCATCATACTGCCGTGTGTGTTCGGATTCTTTCATGGGTGATTTTCACCATCCTTGCGATATCTTTTTCCCTGACACGAAAAAAGCCCCCAATGCATATCGCATCCGGGACTTTTCCCTGCCAACGGGCAACCATTTGGTTTTTTATTTCATTGTACTGCCGGTCATCCCATTCCGGCAGCATCTCACCGGCTGTGCAGAGGGTGAGATGGCGCACATCTGTTTTTTCTTCATTATACCATATATTCGCAGGTTGAATCTACATGATGAATACATTCTTTCGGTATTTTTGTTCGTTTCCCCCAGACACGCATCCCTGCTATGATAGATAAATTATAGCTTGTCTGTGCTGTTATGTGCCCGCTCAGCACGATCCACATTACCATATCCGCAGATTTTCTTTTTTCTCCGGATGAAATTTCATAACGCATCCTTTTACCATATGATGCTGTTTTCAGCAGGATATCACCCGATAGCTTTTTTGAAATTCCTCTCTGGAAACAAAATTAAAATCCACTTCTGTAATCTGTCCGGCGCTGTCCCGTTCCACATGATAAAAAAGGATGACACTATCCTTCTCAGTCCGTTCCACTGTCCCCCACAGCCGTGCAGAAAAATAATTTGCTTCCTCCTGAATCCATAGAACCCCCTGTTTCTTCAGCCAGATAATTTCTTCGCTTTCCGGTTCGGAAAGTTCCCATGCTTTCAGCTGCACCGGCAGCTGTTCATATAGATCCGGTTCCTGCAGCAGAATATGATTCCGGCAGAACCAATCCCGCTTGTTGGGATAGGGATAACCTGCGCTGTCAATTTTAAAATAATCTCCTGCACAGGCTTTTTCTCCCTGCTGTCTGGCTTCACGGGAAAACAGCTCATAGCTGCCATCCACACAGACAATGATTTTGCCTTCCGAAATCATTTGCTTTTCCATGGCAGAGCCTTTTCCCAGCTGATAAGCCCGAATACGTTTTCCATTTTTCTTTTGTACAATCAAACGGTTCTCCTTTCCTCTGTCTGACTGAACGGTATAGATTACCGCTCCATTACCGCTCCGCCATCTGTCCGGACAACAAGTATGGTATGGCCTGTATCATATCCAGATCGCTTGCCTTGTAATCATGGATACGGTTGTATTCCACAACCACGCGGGCTTCTTCCCGGATACACGCGAGAAGATGCTCTGGAATCATATTGCCTGCCAGCCGTGCTCCCAGTACATCACAGGTCTGCTCCCATGTGTGGGGTTTTCCTTCCCGCATGAGCTGAAACTGCTGTTCCAGCTGCCGGATCAGGTTCTCACAATGCAGCTTTTGGGTCTTCCGGCGCAGCAGTGCCAGATAGTCATCTATCCGCACCTGTTTTGTCCGCTCATAACAATACCGATGCAGCAACAATGACAGGCGGTCCAGGGAATCAAAGCCCTGCACATCGCAATGCAGCCATTGGTCAGCTGTAAGCTTCTGCAGTTCCAAGCCCTGATCTCTGCTCTCACAAAGGCATGGATGCAGCTTTTCTGCCAAATTTTTCTGGTCATTTCCGTTTTGAAACGCATAGGCATACAACTCCTCCATGGCAGGACACTGTGCGCCATTCATTACCATAAATGCACACCAGGACCGATGCTCCAGCCACAGCAGGCGGTTGAGCATCCGGTTTGCTTCTTCCGAGCCCGACAGGACACGTCTGCGGAAGCATTCTCCTGCATCCTCCTGCCGCGGGTCAATTCCGGCAGATAAAACCTGATACGGCATAGCCAGTGCACGGCGAATACTGGAGCGCTTATGATACGCACTGTCCTCCATAAATTTCTGTCGGATCTGTGCTTCGGTGTCGGATGTCCCATGGGTATAATGCCTGTGAATTTCCAGCGCACGGGCTGTCACTGCGGTATGGAAACAGTTTTCCTGCATGGATGTATTGGCATCCATGCCAATGGGCTCATGATCCATGCATTGGGCAGGATCCGGCAGCTGAGTACGCAGATCATACCCATCTCCCCGGTCATCACAATATCCCACAAAAACAGACTCTCCATTGCGCTCTGACGCCAGTTCTCCTGCCAGCCGGTAATTGACCTCCGGATCTGCATCGGTAAACAGAAAATATCCGATACGCTGCCAAGCCTCTCCCAACAGCTGTTTCAGCACAGCAATGGACACCGGTCTGTCCCCCATGGAATATATATGCAAATGGGCCAGTCTTTCTGTTACAATGCTCTGATCCTCCGGGAAATACTGCCGTTTGTCTCCATTCTCCTCGGTATATTCCACACCATCTATATCCATCCGCACAACTTTTCCCAATGAGGGACAGCGTGCCAGCAAATCCTGTACATATCCCCTGCCGCCATAATTCGGTAAATGAAGATGCAATGCGGTATCCAGCATCTGACAGCAGGACAAAATCTGTTCCAGAAATGCGTCCCGCATAGGAGAGCTGCCCACAATCACGGCTTCCATCCGGTAA
>CAMBYS010000189.1 GCA_945872165.1 uncultured Clostridia bacterium
CGCATCAATGGCAATATCCGTACCGGCACCGATGGCAATGCCGATATCTGCACGGGTCAATGCGGGTGCGTCATTCATGCCGTCACCTACCATAGCAACTTTGCCCTTGCTCTGCAGGGACCGGATCACTGCTTCCTTGCCATCCGGCAGGACACCGGCAATGACATCATTCACACCAGCCAGTCTGCCAATGGCTTTTGCTGTCCGTTCATTGTCACCGGTCAGCATGACAACCTCAATACCCATGTTTTGCAGCTCCTGCACTGCCTGGGGGCTGTCCTCCTTGATGACATCCGCAACGGCAATGATCCCCGCCAGCCTGCCGTCTTTGCTGAAAAACAGCGGCGTTTTTCCCTGCTCTGCCAGCTGCTCCGCTTGTCTTTCCATCTCATTGGGAATATCTGCCACACTGCCAATCAGCCGGCTGTTGCCGCCATGGACAGCAGAGCCGTTCCATGTGCCGGACAAACCATTTCCCGGCAGAGCCTGGAAATCAGTGACCTCCTCCGCAGACAGCCCCAGCTCCTCTGCCCGCTGTACAATCGCTTTTGCCAGCGGATGCTCACTTTTCTTTTCCAGTGCATAAGCGAGGGTGAGAAATGCGGTTTCGTTATAGCCTTCTGCCGGAAAAATATCCGTTACCTTCGGTTCACCGGAGGTAATCGTGCCGGTTTTATCCAGTGCCACAACCTGCACCTTGCCTGCTTCCTCCAGTGAAACCGCTGTTTTAAACAGGATACCGTTTTTTGCACCCTTGCCGTTGCCAACCATAATGGCTACCGGCGTTGCCAGTCCCAATGCACAGGGGCAACTGATAACCAGAACCGAAATTCCCCGGGCCAGTGCAAAGGCAACAGTCTGCCCCAACAGCATCCAGATCACAAAGGTGATAATCGCAATCGTGATGACTGCTGGGACAAAAATACCGGATACCTGATCGGCTATTTTCGCAATCGGTGCCTTGGTGGCAGCGGCATCACTGACCATCCGAATGATCTGGGAAAGAGTGGTATCCTCTCCCACCCGTGATGCTTCACAACGGATATAACCGGACTGGTTGATGGTTGCCGCAGAAACCGGATCTCCGGCTTCCTTATCCACCGGAATGCTTTCACCGGTCAATGCCGCTTCATTGACTGCACTGCTGCCTTCCACAACAAAGCCATCCACTGGAATGGTTTCACCCGGACGGACAACAAAAAGATCACCCTTTTTCACCTGTTCAATGGGAACCTCTGTTTCAATTCCATTTTGTACAATCACAGCCGTCTTAGGTGCCAGCTTCATCAAGCCCTTTAATGCATCGGTGGTTTTTCCCTTGGAGCGGGCTTCCAGCATCTTACCTACGGTAATCAGCGTCAAAATCATAGCCGCAGATTCAAAGTAAAATTCATGCATATAGGTCATGACCGCATCCATATCGCCCCGGACCTGTGCATCTGTCATGGCAAACAGCGCATACACACTCCACACAAAGGAAGCCATGGAGCCCAGCGCCACAAGGGTATCCATATTGGGTGCCCGATGCATCAGGCCCTGAAAGCCGCTGATAAAGAATTTCTGGTTGATGACCATGATGATACCGGACAGCAGCAGCTGTACCAGACCCATGGCAATATGATTGCCTTCAAACCATGCCGGTAACGGCCAGCCCCACATCATATGTCCCATGGAAACATACATCAGCACAATGAGAAATCCAAGGGATGCAATCAGCCTGCGCTTGAGTACCGGTGTTTCCCGATCCGCCAATGCCTGTTCATCTGCCGCGGCAGACCGGGATGCCTCTCCCTTCAAAGAAGCACCATAACCAGCAGCTTCCACCGCCGCAATGACGGACTGCGGACTCGCTGTACCTTCTACCCTCATGGAATTGGTGAGCAGACTGACGGAACAGGAGGTAACTCCCTCCACCTTGGATACTGCCTTTTCCACCCGGGCACTGCACGCTGCACAGCTCATTCCTGTAACAGAATATTGTTCCATCGTTACTCCTTTTCCGTTTCAATACTGGTAATGGTATACTCCGTCCATGCAAGAGCCTGTTTGATTTCACTGTCATCCACTTCACGTTCCAGAAAAAGGACCGCGATGCCTTTTTTCCAGTTCACTTCTGCTGCAACACCATCCAGCCGATTGAGCTGTTTTTCTACCTGCTTCCGGCAATTATCGCATTTCATCCCCTGGATATGGACAATCCTTTCACCGATTTTGGGTCCCTGCAGCTGTTTCTTTTCCACATTAATGGGATCCGCACTGCCTCCACAGCAGCCGCCTTCCCCCTTCAGATGCTTCCTGCCGGGACGGATTGCCAGCACTACGATCACAGCCAGTGCCGCAAGAATAAGATAGTTTCCCACAGAATGGCCTCCTTTATTTCATCAATTTCTGTAAGGTTGTTACCAGTTCGTCAATCACTTCATCCTTCCCATCCCGGATATCCTGTGCCACACAGGTACGGATATGGTTGGACAGCAATTCTTTATTAAATGCATTGACAGCCGCTGTCACTGCGGCGGACTGCATCAGAATATCGGTACAATACGCATTTTTTTCTACCATACCCCGTATGCCGCGAATTTGTCCCTCAATTCGGTTGAGTCGGTGAATGAGGCTTTTATATTCCTCCGGTGTACGTTCCTTGGTCTTTTTACAGCAGCATGTTTTCTCTTCCATAACAGCACCTCCTTCGGTGAAATACCCCCTTGGGGTATGTTTATTATATACCCCCTCTGGGTATCTGTCAACCACTGCCACACAGACTTGGATGGATTGCGTTCGTAAAAATCCATGCGTTCCTGACGAAACATACTATTTTTTTCAAATGTGTGTTATAATAAAACAATATACAGCATTCCTGGTGACAGGAGCTGAAAAAATGAAAAGGAGTGGGAAAAGATGTTTGAAAAGCAATTCAAGCTCAAAGAAAACCACACAACGGTCCGTACAGAGGCTGTGGCAGGTGTAACAACCTTCATGACCATGGCGTACATTCTGGCGGTCAATCCATCCATCCTGTCTGCATCCGGCATGGACAGCAATGCCATTCTGATGGCAACGGCACTGGCAGCTTGTATCGGCTGTTTTGCCATGGCACTGCTGGCAAACTATCCCTTTGCCCTTGCGCCGGGTCTTGGTCTGAATGCCTATTTCGCTTACACCGTCTGCGGCACCATGGGCTACTCCTGGCAGGCTGCCCTGTTGGCAGTATTTGTAGAAGGTCTGATTTTTATTGTACTTTCTCTGACCAATGTCCGTGAAGCTATTTTTAACGCCATTCCTTTGCAGTTGAAAAAGGGTGTTTCAGTTGGTATTGGCCTGTTTATCGCCTTTATCGGTCTGCAGAATGCCAAGCTGGTTGTAGACAGTGCAACCCTGGTTACCATCGTGGATTTCACGGAAAATTTCAGCACCGTGGGCATTGGTGCGCTGCTGGCTGTCATTGGCCTGCTGCTCATTTCCATCTTGTATGTCAAAAAGGTCAAAGGCTCCATCCTAATCGGTATTTTTGTCACATGGATTCTGGGCATTCTGTGCCAGCTGACCGGTATTTACCAGATTGATATTGAAAACGGGTTCTATTCCCTGATTCCTTCCTGGTCGAATTTTGATATCACAGCCATCCGCCTGACCTTCGGACAGTGCTTCAATCTGGCAGGCGCAAATATCCATATCATTGATTTTATTGTCATTATCTGTTCCTTCCTGTTTGTGGATATGTTTGACACGCTGGGAACCCTGATCGGTGTGGCAAACAAGGCGGATATGCTGGATGACAATGGCAAGCTGCCCCGCATCAAGCAGGCTCTGCTGGCTGATGCAATTGCTACCTCTGCCGGTGCTGTGCTGGGTACTTCCACCACAACCACCTTTGTGGAAAGCTC
>CAMBYS010000190.1 GCA_945872165.1 uncultured Clostridia bacterium
CATTGATGCGGAAACCTATGCGAGGGCAAAGAACATCGTGTTCTCCGAACCGATGGTAGATGATTGCTACGATGAGCAGTATCCGATGCCGGAGGGCGATTACCGGATTCTGGCAGTAGAACCCCTGCCGGGTCAGTATGACCAGCGTTCGGATTCCTGTGCCCAGTGTATCCAGCTGATGACCCAGGGAGAACGTCCGAAGGTAGCAGCAGCCCATATTTATGTCCTGGGCGGTAAGCTGACCGATGCAGATATGGATAAAATCCGTGGTTATCTGATTAACCCGGTGGATTCCAGAGAAGCATCCAAGGAAAAGCCGGAAACACTGGCTGCCAATTATGCGATTCCCACGGAGGTGGATACCGTTACCGGCTTTATCTCCATGGATGCAGCCGCACTGGAGGAAATGCGTACCAGCCTGGGTCTGGCAATGGAGCTGGATGACCTGCAGTTCCTGCAGAGCTATTTTGCCGGTGAGGAAAAGCGTGACCCCACCATCACCGAAGTACGGATGATTGATACCTATTGGTCTGACCATTGCCGTCATACCACTTTCCTGACGGAAATTGACAGCAGCAATATTGAGGATCCGATGGTTAAGGCAGCATATGAGCGCTATCTGGCTGGCCGTATTGAAGTCTATGGCGAAGAAAAGGCAGCAAAGCGTCCGGTTACCCTGATGGATATCGGTACCGCTGGTGCAAAGGTGCTCAAGAAGCGGGGCAATCTGCCGAATATTGATGTGAGTGAGGAAATCAATGCCTGCTCCATCCGTATTGACGCAACCGTAGACGGTAAGAAAGAGCCCTGGCTGCTCATGTTTAAAAACGAAACCCATAACCATCCGACGGAAATTGAACCCTTCGGTGGTGCAGCAACCTGTCTTGGCGGTGCGATCCGTGACCCGCTGTCCGGCAGAAGCTATGTGTATCAGGCAATGCGTGTCACCGGCGCCGGTGATCCTACCGTTCCGCTGAGTGAAACACTGGAGCATAAGCTGCCCCAGCGCAAGCTGTGTACCACAGCAGCAGGCGGTTATTCCTCCTACGGCAACCAGATCGGTCTGGCAACCGGATTGGTACATGAGATTTATCATCCGGGTTATGTGGCAAAGCGTATGGAAATCGGTGCGGTAGTTGGTGCAGCTCCGATTGAAAATGTCATTCGTGAAGTACCGGATCCGGGAGATATTGTGATTCTGTTGGGTGGCCGTACCGGCCGTGACGGCTGCGGCGGTGCAACCGGTTCCTCCAAGAGCCATACCACCGAATCTCTGGAAACCTGCGGTGCAGAAGTACAGAAGGGCAATCCGCCGGAGGAACGTAAGATTCAGCGTCTGTTCCGCAATCCGGAAGTTACCCGCATGATCCGCCGCTGCAATGACTTTGGTGCAGGCGGTGTATCCGTTGCCATCGGTGAGCTGGCAGATGGTCTGGATATCGACCTGAATGCGGTACCGAAGAAGTATGATGGTCTGGATGGCACCGAGCTGGCAATTTCTGAGTCTCAGGAACGTATGGCAGTTGTGGTTGCCAAGGAAAATGTGGATACCTTTATCCGCATGGCAAATGAAGAAAACATTGAAGCAACGGTTGTTGCAACCGTCACAGATACCAATCGTCTGCGCATGACCTGGAATGGCAAGACCATTGTGGATGTATCCCGTGATTTCCTGAATACCAATGGTGCATCCAAGCATGCCAATGCCCATGTGGCTCCGCTGCCGAACCCGAGCATTGAAGCTCCGGCAGAAGGTGCAACCATCAAGGAAAAGCTGCTCAACTTGTCCTCTCAGCTGAATATCTGTCTGGAACGCGGTCTGACCGAGCGGTTTGACGGTTCCATCGGTGCAAGCTCTGTCTTTATGCCCTATGGTGGTAAGAATCAGCTGACTCCGACGCAGGTTATGGCAGCAACCCTGCCGACTTCCGGTCAGTGCTCCACTGCATCGGTTATGGGCTTTGGCTTTGATCCGTATTTTATGGAACAGAACCCGTTCCTGGGTGCATCCTGTGCTGTCATTGAATCCATGGCACGTCTGGTAGCAGCTGGCTGTGATTACCGCACCGCTTACCTGACCTTCCAGGAATATTTTGAACATTTGAACCGTGACCCGGAGAAGTTTGGTACGCCGTTTGCTGCTCTGCTGGGTGCATATGACGCACAGGAAAAGCTGGGTCGTGCTGCAATCGGCGGCAAGGACTCCATGTCCGGTACCTATGATGATATGCATGTACCGCCGACGCTGGTATCCTTTGCCATTGCTCCCCAGGAAGCTGACCATCTGGTTTCTCCGGAATTCAAGAAGGCTGGCCATCCGGTATACTTCTTTGATGCAGCTTACAATATGGACGGTTCTCCGGATTATGATGCCATCCGTGCAACATGGGAAACCATCCAGAAGCTGGTGGATGAGGGCAAGGTAGCCGCATCCTGGGCACTGGCAGCAGGCGGCATTGCAGAGGGCATCATCAAGATGTCTGTCGGCAATGATATCGGCTTTACCTTTGCACCGGATTTCCAGCCGGAAGCATTGTTCCTCAAGAACTATGGCGGCATTCTGATTGAAGCTACGGAAGAGCTGGAGAACATGCCGCTGTGGCTGGTTGGTATGACTACCGCAAAGCCGGAAATCGACGCATTTGGCGAAATCGTTTCTCTGGATGAGCTGAAGGGTGCACTGGAAGGCACTCTGGAGAAGGTATTCCCGACCCGTGCAGCTGCATCGGATGACAAACTGGTGAAGCCGGTTTGTGAAGAGCGTTATGCCAAGGCTCCGGCAATCAAATCTGCCCGTCCTGCAGCGGTTATTCCGGTATTCCCGGGTACCAACTGTGAATATGATACCGCAAAGGCTGTGGAAACTGCCGGCGGTGAAGCAAAGATTGTGGTTGTCCGCAACCTGTCTCAGGATGCCCTGATGCAGTCCGCAGAGGAACTGGAAGCAGCAATCCGTGGTTCTCAGATGATGATTCTGCCGGGCGGCTTCTCCGGCGGTGACGAGCCGGATGGTTCCGGTAAGTTTATTGCCTCCTTCCTGCGTGCTCCGGCAATCAAGGATGCGGTACATGATCTGCTGAACAACCGTGATGGTCTGATGCTGGGTATCTGCAATGGCTTCCAGGCATTGATTAAGCTGGGTCTGGTACCCTATGGTGAAATCCGTGATCTGGATGATACCTGCCCGACTCTGACATATAACCTGATTGGACGCCATCAGTCCCGTTATGTACAGACCCGTGTGGCTTCTGTCAAGTCTCCGTGGCTGTCCTCCTGTGAGGTAGGCGATGTACATTCCATCGCAATCTCCCATGGTGAAGGTCGTTTCGTAGCACCCCAGGCAGAAATTGACCGTCTGGTTGCCAATGGTCAGGTTGCATTCCAGTATGTTGACTTTGACGGCAATCCGTCCATGGATATCGCCTTCAACCCGAATGGTTCCATGTGTGCCATTGAGGGTATCACTTCCCCGGATGGTCGTGTCCTGGGTAAGATGGGACATACGGAACGTTATACGAAGTATGTTGGACAGAACATCTTTGGCGAAAAGTATCAGCCGATCTTCGAGAACGGCGTGAAGTATTTCAAGTAAACAGAAATATCGCTGGATAAAATCAGAGCGCACCGTGGAAATGCGGTGCGCTCTTTTGCAAGCCGGAAGCACACACTTCTTGACAGCGCCGCCAGCTTATGCTATGCTAAACATAGAAAGAGAGGCACACCCGATAGACGGTGCGTCCCCTTGGATTAGTTAAGAAATAACCGCTCCTGTTTGGTCGACTGGGCGGTTATTTCTTTTTGTTCTGAAGAAACAGAGCAATCAACATGATAAGCATAGAACCGAAGCAGGACAGTGC
>CAMBYS010000191.1 GCA_945872165.1 uncultured Clostridia bacterium
TTTAACGCAGAACCAAAATAACAGGGAAACAGTTCCCGATGTACAATGGCATGGCGCAGCTGTTCCTGTGTCAGCGTACCGGTTTCCAGAAACTGCTCCACCATAGCTTCCGAACACATGGCAGCTTCCTCATAAAATTCTTCCGCCGGACGTTCCCCAGAAAAATCCACACAGCCATCACCCAACCGATGTTTTAACTGCTCCATCAGCGTGTCATGCTCCGCACCATCCAGATCCATTTTATTGACAAACAGAAAAACCGGAATGCGATACTGTTCCAGCAGCTTCCACAGCGTTTCCGTATGTCCCTGCACACCGTCACTGCCGCTGATGACCAGAATCGCATAATCCAATACCTGCAGGGTACGTTCCATTTCCGTAGAAAAATCCACATGTCCCGGTGTATCCAGTAGCATAAACCGGGTCTGTTCCAGCGATAAAATCGCCTGCTTGGAAAAGATGGTAATGCCGCGCTCCCGTTCCAGCTGATAGGTATCCAGAAACGCATTCTTATGGTCTACACGGCCTAATTTTTTCAGATTTCCGCTCACATACAGCATGCCTTCCGAAAGGGTTGTCTTTCCCGCATCCACATGTGCCAGAATTCCCATTACTAATCGTTTCATCATCGTTCATTTCCTGCTCTAATCTGTATTATCCTGTCTATTGTACCACAGCAGCCGGTCTTTTTCATCTGTTTCTTCCGGACAAAAAAGAAGGACTCCCTCGGGAGCCCTTCCTCTGTTATGTCACCGCTTAACGGTTGCGGTTATAGTTAATCAGACAGCCTGCCTTGACGATCTTCTTTTCATCTGCAGTCATGTCAGCGATGTACAGGGAAATCTCCTTGATTTCCTCACCCAGTACATATGCCTTGATGTCCTGCATATCGCCATCCAGTGCAGCCTTTACATTCGGGATGTAGATGTAATCGCCGATCTCAAAGTTCGGCTCATCCTTCATCTGGAACGGCAGCATGCCCCAGTTCATGACGTTGGAACGATAACGCTTGGTTGCGTATTCCTTACAGATGTTTGCCAGACCGCCGATAACTCTCTGACAGGAAGCAGCCTGCTCACGTGCGGAGCCGTCACCCGGCTTGACACAGTAAATCATGCTGCCGATTTCGGTTTCTGCCGGCACCATATCCGCATCAATGGTCTTGATCTGGGCATATACCTTCTCCAGCTCCGGTTCCAGCTCAGCCGGATTCTGACCGGCAACACGTGCCTTCTCCAGCTTATCCACTGCCTTGGAACGGCCAACATATTCCGGATCACGGCGGGACAGGGTGAACTCAGCCAGACCCAGCGGATTGGAACGATAGGAAGAGGTTTCGCCGGAGGGAATCAGTTCATCGGTGGTGGTAACCTCATCCATGATCTTGGTGCACACCTTCAGCAGGATGTTGTCTGCCAGCGGGCTCATTTCCGGCCAATCCTTGATATTCGGACCATATACCAGTTCTGCGCCCTCAACCGGTGCGCTGTAGCCCTGATAAACACGTGCGCGGTAAGAGGAATCATCATATGCATATTCCGGCACCTCGTAATCATCCACAACTGCGGTTGCCGGAGTCAGGATACCGCCATTTGCCGCAGTAGCTGCGATAGAACGGGCATCCATCAGTGCTACGGAGGACATCTGGCCATTGCCCGGCTTGGAGCCTTCACGGTTCGGGAAGTTTCTGGTGGTATGGCGGATGGACAGGCCATTGTTTGCCGGAGTATCGCCTGCGCCGAAGCACGGACCGCAGAACGCAGTCTTAATCACAGCACCAGCTGCCAGCAGATCAGAGAAGGCACCCTTCTTGACCAGATCCATATAAACCGGCATGGAAGACGGATATACCGACAGGGTAAATTCATCCGCACCGCAGTTTGCACCCTTCAGGATATGTGCAGCTTCCATGATGTTGCTGTAGGTACCGCCTGCACAGCCGGCAATGATACCCTGCTGTACCTGCAGCTTGCCGTCAACAATCTTATCGGTCAGGCTGAATTCGATGTCCTTGTTGCCGCCGATCAGACGCTGTGCGTCCACTTCCACCGCACGCAGGATATCACCCAGATTTGCATTCAGCTCGTCAATTTCAAAGGTATTGGAGGGATGGAACGGCAGTGCGATCATCGGCTTAACGGTGCTCAGGTCTACATAAACCATGCCGTCATAATATGCTACCTCTGCCGGATTCAGTTCCTTATAATCTCCGCCGCGGCCATGCATGGTCAAATACTGCTTGGTATCCTCATCGGTGCACCATACAGAGGACAGACAAGTGGTCTCCGTGGTCATAACATCCACACCATTGCGGTAATCGGTACGCATGGAGCTGATGCCAGGGCCAACAAATTCCATTACCTTGTTCTTGACATAGCCGGACTTAAAGACAGCGCCGATGATTGCCAGGGCAATATCCTGCGGACCTACACCCGGCTGCGGCTTACCATCCAGATAAATGGCAACAACGCCCGGATAGGCAATGTCATAGGTATCACACAGCAGCTGCTTTACCAGTTCGCCGCCGCCTTCACCGATTGCCATGGTACCCAATGCGCCATAACGGGTATGGGAGTCAGAGCCCAGAATCATCTTGCCGCAGCCTGCCATGTTTTCACGCATGTACTGGTGAATAACTGCCATGTGAGGCGGAACATAGATGCCGCCATACTTCTTTGCGGCAGACAGACCAAACACATGGTCATCTTCATTGATGGTGCCGCCGACTGCACACAGGGAGTTATGACAGTTGGTCAGGACATACGGAATCGGAAAACGCTCCATACCGGAAGCCTTTGCGGTCTGAACAATACCGACAAAGGTAATATCATGGGATGTCATTGCATCGAACTTAATTCTCAGCTTATCCATATTGTCGGAGGTATTGTGAGCAGACAGAATGGAATACGCGATGGTACCCTTCTTTGCTTCCTCCTTATTTGCTGCCTGTCCGGTCAGCGCCTGTACCTTTGCGGCATCCTGCTCCTCGATAATCTCTCTGCCGCCAACCAGATATACGCCGCCGTCATATAATTTGACCATTTTATTTGCTCCTTTCGTTACCCGCTCTGTCCCTGCAGGGCGATCTGCCATACAGCCAGATGCCGGAACTTTTTCTGCCGCAACGTTTGATGCCACAAAAAAGCATCATGAAACTTTGCAGCATTTCTTATTCATTATTATAAGGCAAAACGCACCATTGTTCAATCATCCGAAAGTGGAATCATGGTCACATTTTATTCAAAAAAGCAGGCTGTTTTTCCCATAGAATCAAACCATTTCCACAAAACCAGGTTTTACAGGTGAAAAAGCTTGTGATTTTTCTGTTTTTTCACATCTGTTAAAGAAAATGATGCTTTTCCCTCATTTTTTCTGTCTTTGCAGTCCGTCCTGTCAAATCCCTGCACATTTCCATAGGAATGGATGTTTTGTTTCCGCGTAAAAAAGCAAAAGCCCTCCCTGTCCGCACCGACAGGGAAGGCATGCCATATGATGGCATCAGAGCGCATCCACGCCAATTTCACGGGTACGAATCCGAACCACATTGTCCAGATCATAGGCAAAAATCTTGCCGTCACCGGCTTCACCAGTGTAAGCCGCATTGCAAATGGCATCAATGGTAATATTCGCCCATTCTTCATTGAAAACCACGATTTCAAATTTGATCTTTGGAATCAGGTTCATATATACCGAACGTCCGCGAACCTTTTTGCTATAGCCCCGCTGGGAACCGCAGCCCATGACCTGA
>CAMBYS010000192.1 GCA_945872165.1 uncultured Clostridia bacterium
GCAGCCCCATGGGCAGAGCACGGAAAAATGACTGCCGGAAATAAAAAATATACTGTTTGACAGGAAAGGATAACTCCTCCTCGTCCCGTACCATTTGTGCAGTCAGATGAGACAGGGCAGTGAGCGCAGGTCCGATGGTCACAATTGGAATACAACTGATCAGAAAGACAATGTTGAGTTTGACCAGATTCCACAGATTGTCCATCGCCAGGGATAGGAACCGCATTGGGACGGATGCATGTCTGGACTCTGGCGATGCCGGTTTCTTTTTCATAATACGGCCTCCTGTTGGGATATTTTCTCCATTATACTGAAAACAGAGAAGAGTGGCAAGCCCCTTCAGAAGAGTCGGATAATAAATGGAAACGTTTCTATACAAAGCAGAAAGTTGATAGAGAATTTCCAGAGATTGCTATTGAATGTGAACAAAAAAACAATCAATCTTTGGTATAAACCGACAAAATTCAGCTATTTGACCAAAACACTTGTAAAACCCCCAGGTTGATGTTATAATTAGTGTATAAATTTTGAGGGCAGATTTGGAAATGAAAATTGAAACGTTTCCAAAAAAGGTTGGAACAATCTGCTGAATTTTATTGAGGAGGAGAGACGTATGAAACTGAAAAAAATGATGGCCCTGGCATTGTCCGGCATGATGGCGGTTTCCGTTCTGGCTGGCTGCGGAAGCAGCGGCACAGCAGGATCGGGAGAATCAGGCGGAACACAGGCAACAGGAGATGCTTCCAAGGGTTCGGTTTATTATCTGAATTTTAAGCCGGAACAGGATGAGGCATGGCAGAAGCTTGCCAAGGCATACACGGAAGAAACCGGCATTGAGGCAACTGTTGTTACCGCAGCTTCCGGCAACTATGAGACCACACTGATGAGTGAGATGGGCAAGAGCGGTGCACCGACACTGTTCCAGGTAAATGGACCGGTAGGTCTTGCAAGCTGGAAGGATTACTGCTATGACCTGTCCGGTACAGAGGTTTACAGCCAGCTGACCAGTGATAGCTATGCGCTGAAGGACGGCGACGCAGTTGACGGCATCGCATATGTCATTGAATCCTATGGCATCATTGTCAACAAGACATTGCTGGATAAAGCGGGTTATTCCGTTGATGACATCCAGTCGTTTGACGATCTGAAGAAGGTTGCTGAGGACATCACAGCACGCTCCGGCGAGCTGGGCTTCGCAGCATTTACCTCTGCCGGCATGGACGGCTCGTCTGACTGGCGTTTCAAGACCCATCTGGCAAATCTCCCGATTTACTTCGAGTATCAGGATGAGGGAATCGGTTCTACCGATGCCATCAAGGGCACCTATCTCGACAACTATCGCAACGTATGGGATCTGTATATCAACAACAGTACCTGCGCTCCGAAGGATCTGGCAGCAAAGACCGGCGATGACTCCCGCAATGAGTTCCTGGCTCAGAAGGCTGTATTCTATCAGAACGGTTCCTGGGAGTATGCGAACCTGGTAGGCGATGGTAAGTTCACCGATGATGATCTGGCTATGATTCCGATCTATATCGGCGCAGGTGATGAGGCATCTCAGGGTCTGTGCACCGGCACAGAAAATTATTGGTGTGTCAACAGCCAGGCAGATGAAGATGATATCGCAGCTACACTGGACTTTTTGAACTGGTGTGTCACCTCTGAAGAGGGCACCAAGGCAATGAGCGAGGATATGGGCTTTGTTATTCCGTTCAAGCAGGCACAGGAATCCCCAAACCTGTTCGTAAAGCAGGATGCTGAGATGACGGAAGCAGGTAAGACTCCGGTATCCTGGAACTTCACCACCATGCCTTCCGAGGAATGGAAGAATGGCGTTGGTTCTGCACTGACTGCATATGCAGCAGATCAGAGTGATGCAAACTGGGATGCTGTTGTATCCGCATTTGTAGATGGCTGGGCAACCGAGTATAAACTGGCAAATGGCTGATAGTCATATTGTCTGATTGCCAACAGGCCTGAAGGGCAGGCAGGAAACTGCCTGCCCTTTTTGACCAAATTTAGGAGGTTATGTGATGGAAAAGGCATTAAAACGATATTCCCCGTTTTTTGTGCTGCCGACATTGCTGGCATTTCTGATCGGATTTGTCATTCCGTTTGCAGAAGGACTTTACCTCTCATTTTGCCAGTTTACCACGGTCGGCAACGCCAAATGGGTGGGATTTTCCAATTACAAGAATATTTTCTCTGACGCATCCTTTATTCATTCCTTCAAGTTTACGGTAGCATTTGCAGTGGTATCCATTATTCTCATCAATGTGATTGCATTTGGCCTGGCACTGCTGCTGACCAGAAACCTGCGGGGAACCAATGTATTTCGTACCGTATTTTTCATGCCGAATCTGATTGGCGGCATCGTTCTCGGATATATCTGGCAGATTCTGATTAACTGTGTCCTGTCCAAGGTAGGGCAGCCGCTGCTGGCACTCAATTCCGGTGCTGGTTACTGGGGCCTGATTATCCTGATGTGCTGGCAGCAAGTCGGCTACATGATGATTATCTACATCGCAGGTCTGCAGAATATTCCGGATGACCTGATTGAGGCCGCATCTATTGACGGAGCATCCTCCTGGACCACGCTGTGGAGAGTCAAGCTCCCGATGGTTATGCCCTCCATTACCATCTGTGTATTCCTGACGCTGACCAACTCGTTCAAGCTGTTTGACCAGAACCTGGCATTGACCGGCGGCGATCCCAATCACTTTACGGAAATGCTGGCACTGAATATTTATCAAACCTTCTATGCACGCGCAGGCATGCAGTGGAAGGGACTTGGTCAGGCAAAGGCTGTACTGTTCTGTCTGCTGGTTATCGTGATTTCTGTGCTTCAGCTGCGTGCAACCCGTTCCAAGGAGGTGCAGCAATAATGAAAAAACGGAATTCTGTGGCAAATAACATCTGGATCGTGATCCTGTCGATTGCTTCTCTGCTGTATGTATATCCCATCATTATGATTTTGCTGAACTCTCTGAAAAAAGAGACAGCAATCAGCACATCCAGTGCCTTTGAACTGCCTACGGTGGAGTCTTTTAACGGGCTGAAGAACTATGTGGATGCAATTGCCTCCAAAGGTTTTTTGCAGAGCCTGGGCTACAGCTTGTTTATTACACTGACATCGGTTATCGCAATTTTGATCTGCTGTTCCATGTGCGCATGGTTTATCACCCGTGTGACAGGAAAGCTGTCCAAGATACTGTATTTTCTATTTGTCTTTTCTATGGTTGTACCCTTCCAGATGGTTATGTTTACACTGTCCCAGACAGCGGATATGCTGAATCTGAATACACCATGGAATATCTGGGTGATTTATCTGGGCTTTGGTGCCGGACTGGCGGTTTTCATGTTCGCCGGATTTATGAAATCCATCCCGCTGGAAGTAGAAGAGGCATCGATGATCGATGGCTGCAATCCGCTCCAGACCTTCTTCCTGATTGTGCTGCCGATGTTGAAGCCTACCATGGTTTCAGTTGGCATTCTGGAAGCTATGTGGGTGTGGAATGACTACCTGCTGCCGACACTGGTTCTGGATATCAAAAAGTACAAAACCATTCCGATGCTGATTCAATATTTCCGCGGAAGCTATGGCAGGGTAGAGATGGGCCCCATGATGGCATGCATCATGCTCACAGTCATCCCAATTGTTATCGTCTATCTGGTAGGACAGAAGCATATCATCAAGGGAGTTGCTGCCGGCGCCGTAAAGGGGTAAAAT
>CAMBYS010000193.1 GCA_945872165.1 uncultured Clostridia bacterium
CTACGACCTTCGGGTTATGAGCCCGACGAGCTACCGAACTGCTCCACCCCGCGATATTGTTTTTTTGCTCTCTCGTTGAGTGCTTATATAGAATACCACACAGGTTTATAGATGTCAAGCATTTTTTTCAATTTTTTTTAAAAGTATGGGCGACTGGAGAGCGGATCGCCCGGAGAGCAGAAGAAAGAGGGCGTTACATGGTCAGTTGCTGGCTCAGGAAGGTGGCGGCAGTTTGCAGCAGTTTGCTTTCTACTTCGCCTGCCTGGGGGTGCTGGTCATCCTTCAGCAGCGCCACACAGCCGGATACATCTCCGCCGGAAATCACCGGTGCCGCAATAGAGACACGGTACCGGGCATCGTCGGTAAGGGAAATGGGCTTGTCCGTAGGCCGGACAATTTTCCGTTGTTCCATGGCTTTTTCCAGTTCCGCACTGATATTCCGTTCATATACATCTTTTTTTGCACTGCCGGATACAGCGATGACAGAATCCCGGTCACAGATGACACAGCTGATGCCGGTGGTTTTGCTGACAGAGTCACATAACTGACTGACAAAGGTATTCAGTTCCCCCATGGGAGAATATTTTTTAAAAATCACTTCGCCGTTACGGTCGGTATAGATTTCCAGCGGATCGCCTTCCCGGATCCGCATGGTCCGACGAATCTCCTTTGGGATGACAACCCGGCCGAGATCGTCGATACGACGTACGATTCCTGTTGCTTTCATGCAATGTTACTCCTTTTATGATGAGGATTGTTTACTGTTAGTATCGCTCGTTTTTTAGAAATTATGAGCGAATTTTCCTGTTTTCATAAAAGATGAAATGAAACAGAAAAAAACACCGGGTTTGTTGATTTTATACATCAAAGCCGTGTACGCAGCAATAGAAATGTGTTATGATAATACCTGGAAACAAAAGCATATTTTTATATCCCACTTTATGATGCATGATGGAAAGAAGTGTAGCAATGAAACGTAAACGTATGTTGGCCCTGATTCTGGCCGCCGGTATTTTATGTACCTGTTTTCCGGCGAAGCATGCACAGGCAGCACGCTTCAAGGATATATCGGGACATTGGGCACATGACTATATTATACAGGCAACAGACCGGGGCTTTTTCTCCGGTACCAGCAGTACAACCTTCAGTCCGGATAAGATGATGACACGTGCCATGTTTGTCTCTGTGCTGGCATCGTACAGCGGGGAAAATATTTCCGGTTATACCACAAATAAATTTCAGGACGTACCAAAGGATGCATGGTATGCCCATGCAGTTGCCTGGGCATATCGCATGGGCGTTACCTCCGGTGTCACAGGTACAAAATTCGGACCCAATGAAAGAATCTCCCGTGAACAGCTGGCAGTGCTGATGATCCGGTTTGCCAATTACCAGCAATTTGTGCTGCCAAGAGTCCGGGAAGGAAAGCTGTTTGCAGACAGTGGAAAATGCTCTGAATATGCGCTGGATTCTGTCTATACGCTGTATCGCGCCGGAATTGTCAATGGCATAAACAATTCCAACTACAATCCCAAGGGCGGTACAACCCGTGCAGAAGCTGCGGTGATTCTGTGCCAATATGCCAATGCAGCTGCAAAAAAAACATCCAGTTCAGAACGTATTCCTCTCATCAGCCATCGCGGCTACAGCAGCGGTGCGCCGGAAAATACCATGCCTGCCTTTACCCTTGCGGTACAGCGAGGCTATCAGCTGATTGAAACAGATGTCATGTTTACCAGGGATGGCGTTCCGGTGCTGATTCATGACAGTAACATTGACCGCACCAGCAATGGCAGCGGAAAGGTCAGTGACATGACCTATGCACAGCTGAAAACCTATGATTTTTCCTATGTAGACGGCAAGGATTTTTCCGCTTATCGAGGCACGCGGATTCCTACCTTTGAGGAATTTGCGGCATTCTGCGCAAAGAACAATGTACACCCGTTCATTGAACTGAAAGTCCAGATGACGGAGGCACAGATCCATAAACTGACGGATATTGCCACAAAATATGGCATTCAATATCAGTCTACCTGGATCAGCTTCAATTATGGCAACCTGAAATATGTAAAGAGCAGTCATCCCCAGAGCAGTTTGTGCCTGCTGACGGACCGGATAAGCTCCAGAGAGCTGAGCTATGCGGCACAGCTGAAAAATACGGTGAATACCGTATGTCTGGGTGCCAATGAAATGTATCTGAAACCGGCAGATCGTGCCCGGTGCCTGTCCAAACGCATTCCATTGGGCGTGTGGACAGTAAACGATGTGCCGTGGGCTGTGACACAGGCCAATACCTGTGCCCAATATATTACGACAGACGGCCTGACATGGGGAAATCTGTACCGATAAACTTTTTTCAAAAAAATCGTTCCATTTTGACCGGTTCGTGCATAGGATTCCTTCAGGAATGGAGGGACAAACATGACATTGACCGCAAAACAGGAGAACGAATGGAATCGCTGCATGCTGCTGGGTCTGATTCAGGCACTGCATCAGACCTGTCAGCTGACAGATGCACAGGTGGAAGCATTGCTGGCGGAGCACAGCTTCCTGAAAAAGATTCCATCGTAGACGGACAGCCATTTTTTGACACAATGCTTTGCAATTATCCACAGGTCTGATATAATAGCAGAAGTAAACCAAACGGATAAACAGCAGAAATAAATCAAACGGATACGCTGTTTTTTGGAACAGCTGATGATAACAGGAGGACGATCACCATGAATCTCAAGGGAAAACATTTTCTCAAGCTGCTGGATTTTACCCCGGAAGAAATTGAAGGTCTGATTGATCTTGCAGCTGATCTCAAGGCAAAGAAAAAAGCAGGTATTGCACATGATACCCTGCGTGGCAAAAATATTGTACTCATCTTTGAAAAGACCAGCACCCGTACCCGCTGCAGCTTTGAAGTAGCAGCGCATGATCTGGGCATGCAGGTTACCTATCTGGACCCCTCCGGTTCCCAGATCGGCAAGAAGGAAAGCATTGCGGACACTGCCCGTGTCCTGGGCCGCATGTTTGATGGCATTGAATACCGCGGCTTTGGCCAGGATATTGTAGAAGATCTGGCAAAGCATGCGGGTGTACCGGTATGGAATGGCCTGACCAATGAATTCCATCCCACACAGATTCTGGCGGATTTCCTCACCATCCGGGAGCATTTCGGCAAGCTCAAGGGTATCCATCTGGTTTATCTGGGCGATGCACGGTATAACATGGGCAATTCCCTGATGGTAGGCTGTGCGAAGATGGGCATGCATTTCACTGCCGCAGCACCAAAGGAATATTTCCCGAATCCGGAGCTGATTGCACAGTGTGAAGCCATTGCGGCAGAAACCGGTGCAACACTGGAATTCTGTGAGGATCCAATGGAAGCAACCAAGGGCGCAGATGTGCTGTATACCGATGTATGGGTATCCATGGGTGAACCCATGGAGGTTTGGAAGGAACGCATTGATGCACTGGCTCCGTATCAGGTCAACCAGAAGCTGATGGATAACGCAGGGGAACACGCGGTATTTATGCATTGCCTGCCGGCATTCCATGACCACAAGACCACCATTGGCAAGGAAATGGGCGAAAAGTTCCATATTCCACTCCGGCACCAGATTATGCAGCGGGCACCCACTTGCCATTCCTGCGATC
>CAMBYS010000194.1 GCA_945872165.1 uncultured Clostridia bacterium
GTCGCGTGGAAAGCAGGCCATTGTGCATGCTGACGGCACCATTACCTCTGATGGGGAAACAGTACTGGGAGCAGATGACTGCGCTGCTCTAGCAGCGATTTTAGAAGCACTTTCTGTGATTCAGGAACAGCATCTGCCCCACAGAACACTGGAGATCCTGTTTTCCGCAGCAGAAGAAACCTATTGCATTGGCATAGGTGCGTTTGATTTTCACAAATTACAGGCAAAAGAGGCATATATTCTGGATATGTCCGGTCCGGTAGGCGGTGCTGCAATACAGGCACCTACCATTCTTTCCTTCCGTATCATGGTACAGGGCAAAGCTGCCCATGCCGGTTTTGTTCCGGAGGATGGTATTCATGCTATTGCCATTGCTGCTTCCGCCATCAGTAATCTTCGCAATGGACGGCTGGATGCGGAGACAACCCGCAATATTGGTACCATTTCCGGTGGAACCCAGACCAATATTGTGCCGGAAACCTGTATGGTATCCGGTGAAATACGCAGCTTTTCTCACGCTTCCGCTATGGCAGCATGGGAAGAAACTCAGATGGCATTTCGTCGTGCCGCTGAACAGGCCGGTGCTGCACTGGACATGACACACACCATCCATGTCCATGCATATCATACACCGGAAAATCATCCAGTGGTCAAACGGTTTGAAGCTGCCTGTCAGAAGCAGGGAATTTCCTGTTTCCTGCGCAGTACCATGGGCGGCAGTGACAACAATCCTCTGTCTGAGCATGGCATTACCGGCATTGTCCTTGCCACTGCCATGAACCATACCCACTCCTGTACAGAATATACTTCTGTGTCTGAGCTGGAACGTATTTCTGCTATTACTGTTGATTTGATGTGTTCGGAGGTATAATAGATGAAAACACCTTTGCACTATCAGATTTCCGAATATGACTGCGGTCCTACAACCATGATGAATGCCATGAGCTTTCTGTTTTCCCGGGAACAACTGGTGCCGGAAATTGTGCAGCATATTATGCTGTACAGTCTGGATGCCTATAATGCCAAAGGGGAAATGGGTAAAAATGGTACCTCCCGTGTGGCAATGATGTTTCTTTCCAGCTGGCTGACCCAATTTGGCAAGGCATGTAATTTCCCGATTGCATGCCAGTATTTGTCCGGTCAGTCAGTATATCTCGGTGGAAACAGCCTGCTCACTCAGGCGCTGCACTGCAATGGCGCTGTGATTGTCCGGCTGAATTATGGCGGTGATCATTATGTGCTTTTAACCGGGCAGGAGGACAATCAGGTTTCCATATTTGATCCCTATTACCGCAAACGTCCTTTTATCCAGTCAGATATCCAGCTGTTGGAACATGAACCCTTCAGCCGGAATCGAATTGTAACGATTGACCGTCTGAATGTAGAAAAAAAGCAGGGGATTTATGCTCTTGGCCCCATAGAAGGACGGGAAGCAATTCTGTTGTTTAATCAGGATACAAGATTGACCGCAGAAAAGACCATTGAGTATTTTATTTGATCTTTCATAGTAGAAAAGGATCAGCTGTGGTATAATTTTATTATTCGGAATCAAAAATCAATTAGGCGCTATCTGAAAACAAAGAAAATGACGAATATTTCCCAAAGGCGAGGGCGATTCGAGGCAAAAACACGCAGGAATCCTTCCGGATTTCAAGTGTTTTTAACGAAGAAGCGATCTGCATTTGTAGAAATAGTCAAAATTTTCGACTTTTCAGATACGCCCTAAAATTGAATGGAGGAAATCGTTTATGTGTACAGCAGCAACATATCAGACAAAGGATTTTTATTTCGGCAGAACGTTGGATTATGAATTTTCCTATGGTGATCAGGTTGTCATAACACCACGCAATTATCCCTTCCATTTTCGCCATATGGGAACGATCAACAGCCATTATGCCATGATTGGTATGGCATATGTTGCAGACAATTGTCCGCTGTATTATGAAGCAGTAAATGAAAAAGGTCTGGGTATGGCAGGCTTGAATTTTGTCGGCAATGCATATTACAGAGAGCCGGCACCGGATCAGGACAATATTGCACAGTTTGAATTTATTGCATGGATTCTCAGCCAGTGCGCTTCCGTACAGGAAGCAAGGGATTTGCTGGAAAAAATTAATCTCACCAACACACAATTCAGTGATGATTTGCCATTGGCACAGCTCCATTGGATTCTGGCAGACCGGAAGGAAGCTATTACTGTGGAGTCAGTCAAAGAAGGCCTGAAAATCTATGATAATCCGGTAGGCGTGCTGACCAATAATCCGCCTTTTGAGGAGCAGATGTTCCAGCTGAACAATTATATGCATCTGTCTCCCAGAACACCTGAGAATCAGTTCTCAGAAAAACTGCCGCTGCATGCATACAGCCGTGGCATGGGTGCAATGGGACTTCCCGGTGATTTGTCCTCCCAGTCCCGGTTTATCCGCGTGGCTTTTGTGAAAATGAATTCGGTTTCCGGTGCGTCGGAAGCAGAAAGCGTCAGCCAGTTCTTCCATATTCTGAACTCTGTTGACCAGCAGCGCGGATGCTGTGATGTAGGTGAGGGAAAATTTGAAATTACCATTTATACCTGCTGCTGCAATGCGGATAAGGGCATTTATTATTACACCACCTATGACAATCATCAGATTACAGCAGTAGATATGCACAATGAGAATCTGGATGGGACACAGCTGATACAGTACCCGCTGATTCAGGGAGAACAGATTCGGCTGCAGAATCCAGTCAAAGCATAATCTGCATCTTTCATATCCGTTTTATTGATTCAAAATAACAGCTCGGAATACAGCGTGATGTAAAAACGCCTTTTGTTGCAGGAGCAGTCGTAGGAGCTACAAGTATAGCCAAAAAATTTGTCACCAGTATATCAGAAAAGGTGTCTCAATGTAGAACAGCAAAAAAGCTATATAAAAAATCTATAAATGGATATTCTGGAGGAAAAAGTGATTAATTATATTATACATTGTATTCAATGGGATTATCAGTATGATCCGTGGATAACGGCAGATGAATATAATGATCATCCAGTATTATCAATATTTTTACTATATATTTTAGCGATATTTACCATTAGACAATTTTTAAATGGCATGGGTATGCACTTCTTAACCAAACGGCAATGTCAAAAGAAGTTGCGCAATGCTTCATTAAGGGAGCGCTTAACATATAGTAGATTTCGAGATGAGATTCCAACTGGTTGGATGGGGATTTATTGGGGAATTATAATTTTTTATCCTTCTATGATGTTTCTTGTCGTTCTTTTTCAATTGCTTTATGGAACAGATCCATTTATAGAATATGTTATCCAACTATTGGTGAAGATCATTTTGTTTGCTTTTGGTATATGTATTGGTTTAGTATTAATTTTATTTTATGCAAAAGGAAATTCACTTGCATATGATAGGTGGTTAGTTGATCCCAAAACTAGAAAAGCAAAGCGAATATCGAAACACAAACAAGGAAACTTCAAGAAGGAGAGGGGAGAAAACAAAATAAAGAGAGATTAAAATAAAAAAGAGGATAAAAGTTCGAAAAGGGCAGCTGTTGTGGGGGCAGCTGCCCTTGACATAATAATAACAGGGAATAGTTGGCACTGCATTATAGGTCATTCAGGGAAAAAGGGGAAAGAAACATGAAAATAAAACC
>CAMBYS010000195.1 GCA_945872165.1 uncultured Clostridia bacterium
CCGAGGATGAAGGAATTGCCGTTGAGCAGCCTGCGGCGGTCCGCAATAATCATGTTTTTACTGATTGCATTCTGTCCGTAATACATGCCGTTGCTGTGATAAATCTCCTGTACATGGAACGGCATAAATGCGGCAAGACTGTCTGTTGTCAGTGTCCGCAAGGCATCAATTCTGCGCACGCCATATGGCAGAGCCGTATTTAATCCGTCCATTTGTTGATATTTCAACGTTGCCAGCTGGCAGACACCCGCACTGGCAATGGAACGCAAGGCTTCTGTATCGCTGTCCAGCTGTTCCTTTGTATCTGCGGTATGCACGATAGTCATGACACCAAAGGTCATACGCTGGTCACGGGTTGTCAAATCATCCATGAACTCGCGCAGTTCTCCACGCTGCTGCTCCATGTCATATGGAACGGTCGCAGAAAAGTTATTGTTCTGGTTCTGCCTGCGCTGCCAGTTGGTGACATTTGTTTCTACACCCAACAGACGGTTTTCTACCTCCCGCACCGCTTCATCCGTTGGAACCGGGATAATGTCGATGGACAGCATCATGCTCCGGTTCAAATCACACAGCTTTGTCACCAGTGTATCTTTGATGAAGGTCGCGTAATCCCGCAGGAAAATGACCCGTCCATACCGATCTCCCATGCGAAAATAATCGCTCTCAAACTCAAAGGTATCCGGGCAAATATAATCCTTAAAGCTGTGTCCCTTCCGCATGGATTGTTTCAGGTTGTACGCAAATTCCGCTTCTTCTCCCGCACGAAAGAAATCATAAAAAATCCGCAGACGTTCTACTGCCTCCAACGGGTAGCATTTCGAGGATAACCGTGAAAAATGTGCAGCCAGTTCTGCTCCAATGCGCTTGAAACTGCTGCGTGCTTCTTCAATGTTTCTTTTATAGACCGAAACGGTAATATACTTGTCCTGTACAATGCTGCTGGAGCCCATCGCTTTATCCAGCATCATCTGATTGTATTCCTCACGGTAATGATCCAAGCCGTCATGTGCCATGGGCAAAAGAATATTCTGTTCAAAATTCGCGCGGTTCAGGCGTCGGTTGTTGATGGTAATTTTCGTCGTTGCTCCGGCTTCCAATGTGTTAATCAGCGTTGCATATCCCTTGAACATGGTCTCCTGATCTGCCGGATCGGCTACGGCATAATTGATATCCGTAAACTGAAAGGTCTTGGAAAACTTTGTTTTTCCAACCTGAAAAATGCCGTCCGCCCAGATTGTCTGAATCGGAATCACATCCTGCACTGACCTGGGAACCTTAAATTTCTCCCGATCCATTTTCATCACATTATTCAGTGTCTTAATCATGGCGTCTGAGCATCTCCCTTTCCTGTTCTTCCAATACATCTTTCAGGACTTCGTAATACAGATTTTCCGATTTGAAAACCAACCGTTTGGGTGTGCAGAATCTGGACCGATACCATGCCCGGATAAACTGTTCTGCAGGCATGCCATTGTATTTGATAAACCCCATCACCGCAAACGGCGCGGCAGCGAGAATACAAATCCAACTCAGTGTTTCCATACCGACGTATGGACGCAGAACAAAAAATACTCCGGCAGCCACACCGCAGGCAAGACCGGAGAAAACACACTGTCGAAGCGACAAGCCGAAAAACACAGCTTCTGTATAATTCCGAATTTCCTTGTTAATTCTAATTTCCATCATGTATTCCTTTCTCTCATAGTCCCATCATTTCCTTTACGATATGGTCAGACATTTTTACCATGCCGACCAAAATCAGCATATTGAATACCAGTTCCGCGATATAGCTCCATACCATCGTTGCAGCAGCCGCATCTGGATTCACAGTCGGCGGTTCGGACGCGAACAGAGAAAAAACGATGCAGGACAATACAATCACAGCACCCTCCATACAGACACCGGCATAGCTTTTAAGAAAACTCCTGCCAATGCTCTGTGTGGGTTCTCCGGCGAATGCAGCCAAAGGCACCGGCGCAATGGCTGCGTATAAATACATCTTAAAAAAACGCCCGTATACCGACAGGATCATGATGAAGGACAGCACTGTAATAACCAGACTTCCGATCAGCGTCACTGCCCATAATGGTATGCTCTCAAAAAAACCGCAGGATTCCACAGCGTCAATGATCTCCTGAGGCAATACGGTTTCCTCCGTTGTACCCAAGCCCGCTGTGTTCATGATTGTTGAAACCAATCCCTGTACCATATCAAAAATCGCTGTCATCAGCTCCAAACCGTAAGTAACGACAGCCTTTGCCAGCACAAAGCGAACAAACAGCTTTAACGCCAGCTCCGGACGTTTCAGCTCTGCGAAGCTGCCGCAGGTTTTCATAACACCCACGACAAAGAACAGCACCAGCAGCGCCAGTCCAATCGCCATCACCGCATCATGGATATTGACAATGACGGTCCAAATTGCACCGCCTTTGAAGTCCTCCGGAGACTGCGTAACCAGCAGCCAGATCTCTGCCAGCTTTGCGTTCCATGTGCCGAGTGCGTTCTGTAAATTCTGCACGACCCAGTTGTCTGACATATCTTTCACCTCCATTATTGCAGCTTGCGGAACAAAAGCGCCGTAAGCTGTTTTCTCTTCAACCGCCTGTAATCAGCGTCAAAATCTCCTTTGCAAATGTGATAATGATACCGCCTGCCAGTGTCAGGAAGCCGTTGGACCGCTGGGACGGGTCATGCGACTGCAAAGACAGGCCTACCTGTACAATGCCCCATCCCAGCAGAATCAGGCCAACGGCACGGATTACACTGAAAATAAAATTCGATAGATTATTGATAACGGTCAGCGGATCATCTGCCGCAAAAGCCGTGCAGACCAGAACCATGAATAGCAATACGATGAGACACACATAACAGAGAAAGCGGACTTTTCCCGCTCTGGTCAGCTGCCTTGGCTGTACCTCAACATAAACCACACCGTCCTTTTCCACTTTCTCCGGGTGCAGGTCTTTCTTCTTGTCTTTTCTGCGGAACAGCTTTTTCCAAAGCTGCACCAGTGTTGTAAAACCTTTTTTGAATCCATTCATTGCGTCATTCCTCCTGTGCTCAAAGATCAAAATATTCTTCCAAATCCTCTTCAGATAGCAGTTCATAGGTTGTCTGTGTAGCTTCAACCTGCTCTGCATTTTCCGGAATAACAGCATCAAAAACGATTGTTCCGGTTGAGCGGTCTGCTTCGCCATGCCGATAGGGCGGACGTCCGCCATCTGCTGTCCCTGAAACATTGGGATGCTTCATAATGTCATACTTCAAATCCATAACCGGGCGTTCACCACGGATAAACAGCAACGCATATCGGTTATCCAACATCCGCACTTCATCCGGTGTCATCCGTTCACGTCCGGAAATCTGATAATTGGTGGAATAGTTGCCGCTCCGTCCGGTGCTCTTTCCATAGGTGTTTGTGTCGATGGTCTCCTTTCCCAGCAGCTCTGACACATACTTATGGGTGCTTTGCTCATTGCCGCCGAGATAAAGAAATTCATCACAGTTGCCAACAATACTTTCCCATTGCTTTTCAAAGAGTGCCTTTAGCTGTGCCAGATTTTGCAGAATAATGGACACAGAAACCTCTCGGGAACGCATGAC
>CAMBYS010000196.1 GCA_945872165.1 uncultured Clostridia bacterium
CCGGTTTACCGAACTTTGTATCAGAACGGACGCAGTGAAGAAATGGCAGAGCTGCTGGCACAGGGGGCTGTGGATGTGGTGACATTTACCAGTGCCTCCACGGTACAGGGCTTTGTGGAAAGCCTGCCGCAGGGCACGGATTTCACCGGTTTTACCGCGCTGTGTATTGGCCCGGCTACAGAAAAAGCGGCAAAGGCTGCTGGCATGCGCACGCTTACCGCTGCCAATGCCACCATTGATGCCATGCTTACCACGTTACAGGAGGAATATACAAAATGAATCTGATTAATCGACCCCGCAGACTGCGTACCACGCCGACTCTGCGTTCCATGATGCGGGAAACCCGCATGTCTCCTTCCAGCCTGATTTATCCGCTGTTTGCCATTGAAGGAGAGAATATTAAGAAGGAAATTCCATCCCTGCCGGGACAGTACCATTGGTCTCCGGATCGTATCTGTGAAGCCATTGCGGAATGCATCGAAGCCGGTGTGGAAAAAGTGATTCTGTTCGGTCTGCCGGCACATAAGGATGAAATCGGCTCGGGTGCCTGGGCAGAGGACGGCATTGTCCAGCAGGCAATCCGTGCGATTAAGGCAAAATATCCGGATTTTTATGTGATTACCGATGTATGCATGTGTGAATACACCTCCCATGGACATTGCGGCATTCTGTGTGACCACTATGTGGACAACGATAAGACGCTGGAATGCCTGGCAAACATTGCTCTGTCCCATGCACAGGCCGGTGCGGATATGGTAGCACCCTCTGACATGATGGATGGCCGCGTGGGTGCGATTCGTGAACTGCTGGATGCCAACGGCTTTATCAATGTGCCGGTGATGGCATATTCCGCAAAATATGCCTCCGCATTCTATGGCCCCTTCCGTGATGCTGCCGGTTCGGCACCATCCTTTGGTGACCGCAAGTCCTATCAGATGGACCCCCATAACAGCCGGGAAGCCATGCTGGAATGTGAGCTGGATATCCAGGAGGGTGCAGACATCATCATGGTCAAGCCGGCGCTGAGCTATCTGGATATCATTGCCAAGGCAAAAGAGCGTTTTGACCTGCCATTGGCTGCTTATTCGGTCAGCGGTGAATACGCCATGATTAAGGCAGCTGCCGCTGCGGACCTGGTGGATGAATACCGTATCATGTGTGAATCGGCGCTGAGCATTTACCGTGCCGGTGCGGACATTCTGATTACCTATTATGCCAAGGAGCTGGCACAGGCGATGAAGAAGGGAGATATCGGATGATGGATACTTCGGAAAAGATGTTTGAACAGGCATGCCGGGTCATGCCGGGCGGTGTCAACAGTCCGGTTCGTGCCTATCGTGCCGTAGGCATGACACCGCGGTTTATCCGCGGCGCAAAGGGTGCCTATATCACCGATGTGGACGGTGTGGAATATATTGATTATGTGGGCTCCTGGGGTCCGATGATTTTGGGACATGCCCATCCCAGGGTACTGGATGCCGTGGCAGAGGTCATGCAGCATGGTTTGAGCTTCGGTGCACCCACCGGGCTGGAAACCCAGCTGGCAGAGCTGGTGGTTTCCATGGTACCCCATATTGAGATGGTACGCATGGTAAACTCCGGCACGGAAGCCGTTATGAGTGCGGTACGTCTGGCACGTGGCGCCACTGGACGGGACAAGATTATCAAGTTTGAAGGCTGCTACCATGGACATTCCGATTCCATGCTGGTCAAGGCAGGCTCCGGTGCGCTGACACAGGGCAGACCGGATTCCGCCGGTGTACCTGCATCCATTGCGGAAAATACCCTGACAGCCACCTATAACGATCTGGATAGTGTGGAGCAGCTGCTGGCAGCCAACCGGGATGAGGTGGCTGCAGTGATTGTGGAGCCGGTTGCTGCCAATATGGGTGTTGTTCCACCGGCAGAAGGCTTTTTGCAGGGTCTGCGTGATTTGTGTGACAAATATGAAGCTCTGCTGATTTTTGATGAGGTTATCACTGGTTTCCGTCTTGCTCGTGGCGGCGCACAGGAATATTTCGGTGTGCGTGCTGACCTGGTTACCTTTGGCAAGATCATTGGCGGCGGTATGCCGGTAGGCGCTTTTGCCGGTTCCAGAGCACTGATGGAGCAGGTTGCACCCACCGGTCCGGTTTATCAGGCAGGTACTTTGTCCGGCAATCCGGTTGCCATGGCAGCAGGTCTTGCCCAGCTGACCATGCTGAAGGAAAATCCGGACATTTATCCTCAGATTGAAGCAGATGCCGCATGGCTGGCAAAGCAGCTGCGGGGACTGGAGGAGACATATCATCTAGGCTGCACGGTCAACCAGATCGGCTCGCTGCTCAGCGTGTTCTTTACGGAACAGCCGGTGACCAATTATGCCGGTGCAAAATCCAGTGATACCGACAAGTATGCCGCTTATTTCCGTGCAATGCTGGGCAAAAAGATTTATCTGGCACCGGCACAGTTTGAAGCCATGTTTGTGGGTGCTGCCCATACCAAACAGGATTTACAGGCAACCGTGGATGCAGCAGAGGCTGTCATGAAAGCATGGAAGGCATGAGGGAATTTTACCTGATTGGTGCGGGTATGGGGACAGAGGATATGCTCACCGCCCAGGCACGGGATGCTATTTGTCAGGCAGACCGGGTGCTGGCAACTGCACGTCTGGCAGAAGGATTGTCCGGCGTGCGGGGAGACATGGAAACCATTCCGTTCTCCCGCCTGTCTGATGCCGCATTGGAGCAGGAGGGAACCATTGCCATCCTGCTCAGCGGAGATACCGGCTTTTACAGTGCAGCAAAATCCCTGTCCGCCAAACTGGAAGGGCAGGGAACGGTACATATTCTGCCGGGCATGAGCAGCATACAGGTGTTCTGCGCAAAAGCAGGAACGTCCTATGAGGATGCGGTGCTGCTCAGCATGCATGGACGTTCCGGCAGCCTGACCGGTGCCGTCAGTTATAACCGGAAGGTGATTGCCCTGACCGGCGGGGAGAACAAGGCACAGGTGCTGTGCCGGACACTGGTACAGGCAGGACTGACCGATGTGACGGTCACAGTAGGTGAAAATCTGGGCGCACCGGAGGAACGCATGGTATCCGGCACGCCGGCACAGCTGGCACAGCTGGAATTTGGTGACCTGTGTGTGCTGATGGTGCAGAATGATCATCCGGCGGATGCCAGCCATGCCCTGCGGGACAGTGAGTTTCTCCGCGGAGAGGTGCCCATGACCAAGCAGGAGGTACGCTGGCTGGTATGTGACCTGTTGTCTGTGCGTCCAACCGATGTGGTTTATGATATCGGTGCCGGTACCGGCTCAGTTTCCATGGATCTGGCACGCCGGGCACATCGCGGACAGGTTTATGCACTGGAATGCAAGCCGGAGGCGCTGGAGCTGATTGAAACCAACCGGCAGCATACCGGCTGTTATAACGTGACAGCTCTGCAGGCCATGGCGCCGGATGGATTGGAGGCGCTTCCTGCACCGGACTGTGCCTTTATCGGCGGCAGCCGGGGCAATATGGCGGAAATTGTGGCAGCAGTACGGGAAAAGAATCCGAATGTCCGTCT
>CAMBYS010000197.1 GCA_945872165.1 uncultured Clostridia bacterium
AAACAGAAGGTGGCATGCAGGGTAAACTGTTTCAACTGCCGTTCTGTCATGGTAATCATCCTGCCGCACCTGCTTCCTGTAAAAACGCATGCAGTTTTGCTTTGTTCAGATATCCATGATTTCGTGCCACTTCCCTGCCGTTTTCAAATACAATCAGTGTGGGTGTGGACTGTACCTCATACTGTACCGCCAGTTCCCGGCTGTGAACAATATTTACCTTATACACCGGTATGATCCCATCCTCATCCAGCTGTGCCAGCAGCGGAGACATCCGCTTGCATGGCACACAGCTGTCCGAATAAAACTCAACCAGCACTTTTCCCTCTGCTACGGTCTGTGGGAAATCTTCTTTATGCAATACCTTTGCCATCTGTTGCTTCATCCTTTCCTTTGCAGCCAGCGTTCCGCGGCTTTTACGCAGCTGGCTCCATCTGCCACTGCCGTCACCACCTGCCGCAGGGATTTGGTGCGGATATCTCCTGCCGCAAAAAAGCCCGGACAGCTGGTGATACCCTCTTCTCCGGCAATGATATAACCGGTTTCGTCACATTCCACCAGCTGGGAAACCATGGCGGTATCCGGCTCCATGCCCACCGCTACAAAGACTCCATCGGTCTGCAGCAGCTGTTCGGTGGGATCGGTTTTCCTTTGCAGCCGGATGCCGGTAACATGTTTTTCACCGCATAATTCCAATGGAACGGCATTTAAGATGAACCGGATATTTTCTGCCTGTTGGACAGCTTCCACCAGCTCGGCAGAAGCCCGGAAGGTATCCCGCCGATGCACCAGATACACGGTTTTCGCAATGCGTGACAACAGCAGGGCATCACCCAATGCGGTATTGCCGCCGCCAATGACGGTTACGGTTTTGTCGGGATAAAATGCCGCATCACAGGAGGCACAGTAAGAAACACCATGTCCTGTGAGCCGCTGCTCACCTTTAATATTCAGCAGGCGGTGATGGCAGCCTGCCGCATAAATCACGCTCTCTGCCTGCAGAATATCGGTCTCCACACCGTCATCCAATGTGAGCAGGAAATGCTCCTGTTCCCTGCGGATACCGGTGACCCGGTGTTCCAGAAACACTGCACCTTTGTCCTCCGCATGCTGCCGGAACGCTTCACCCAGCTCCTCACCGGAAATCTGCGGCAGACCGGGATAATTGTCTACCACAGATGCCTGCAGAATCTGTCCGCCGGGATAATCGTCAATCAGCACCGCATCCAGTTTTTCCCGTGCCGCATAAATTGCCGCCGTCAGACCCGCCGCACCGCCGCCAACAATTGCCAGCTTTGCTTGACGCATGGTAACTCCTCCTTACGACTCCTGAAACAGCGAGGTGGAGAAATATCTGTCACCTGTATCCGGCAGCAGGGTCACAATGGTTTTCCCTTCATTTTCCGGCCGTTTTGCCAGCGTAATGGCGCCATACAACGCGGCACCGGAGGAAATGCCTGCCAGAATGCCCTCTGTTTTTGCCAGATATCGTGCCGTTTCAAAGGCATCATCATTTTCAACTGCGATCACCTCGTTATAGATATCGGTATTCAATACCCCTGGCACAAAGCCTGCGCCAATGCCCTGAATCCGATGGGGTCCCGGTCTGCCTTCAGACAGCACCGGAGAACCCTTTGGTTCTATCGCTACAATCTGTATGGTTTCATTTTTTGACTTCAAATATTCACCGACACCGGTTAATGTGCCGCCTGTGCCCACACCGGCAATGAAAACATCCACTTCACCGTCGGTGTCATTCCAGATTTCCGGACCGGTTGTCCGGCGATGGGCTTCTGGATTTGCCGGATTGTCAAACTGTGCCGGGATAAAGCTGTTGGGAATTTCCTCTGCCAGCTGGTTTGCCTTTTCAATTGCTCCCCGCATGCCCCGGTGCCCTTCTGTCAGTACAATCTCCGCGCCATATGCTTTGAGCTGATTCCGCCGTTCCTGTGTCATGGTTTCCGGCATAACCAGAATGGCATGATAGCCTCTGGATGCCGCAATGGCTGCCAGACCAATGCCGGTGTTGCCGGAGGTGGGCTCAATGATGGTTGCCCCCGGCTGGATGATGCCCCGCTGCTCTGCATCCTCAATCATTGCTTTGGCAATGCGGTCCTTGACGCTTCCCGCCGGATTCATCATTTCCATTTTGACCAGCAGTCTTGCTTTCAGTCCCAGATTCCGTTCGATATTTCCCACCTCAACCAGCGGGGTATGTCCAATCAGGCCAACGGTACCCTGATAAATGTTTGCCATGGTATTCCTGTCCTTTCCGATTGTTCAGATATAATATTCACATTCCATTGCGTTCTCTACCCGGGAACAGCTTTCCCGTATCACCAGCGTACATTCAATTTCCATGCGCAGAATGGATTTATGTCCGCCATTCATGCGGTCAAGCAATATCTGCAGCGTATACCGCGCCATTTCCTGCACCGGCAAATGCACCGCGGTCAGCATAGGAGTCGTATACTGTGCTTCTTCAATATCATCGCTGGAAATAATGGCGGGAGAATAGTACCGGTTTTTCACCTGATTCAGATACTTCAGCATGCCAACCGCTATGATATCATTGGCACAGTAAATGGCAGTGGGCACATAGGAACTGTGAAGCATTTCCTCCATGAGCCGGACCCCCTCCTCCTCTCTGGCTTCCGCCTCCCGGATAAATTCCGTCTGAATGGGAATATGGTACTTTTCCAGCGTCTGCTGATATCCTCGGAACCGCGCTTCCTCCCGGCAGGCTCCCGCATAGCCGATATCCCGGTGTCCCAGACCAATCAGGTGCTCTACGGCAAGCTCCGCGATTTTTTTGCCGTCGCACAGCACCTCATCCACCTGATAATTGGTAGAATTCCGGTTGACTGAAACAATGTTTTTACAATACTGCTTCAGCTTCTGAATGGCTTCCCGGTCACACCGTCCAATGATAATACAGCCGTCCAGCTTTTGCGCCAGACCGGAAAACATGGTCTCCAGCTTCTCCTCCAGCCTCTCCGGTCTGCTGTGCTCTGAAAAGGCTGCATCATACCAGACCGCAGACAGCAGGCACAGATTCCTGTGGATTTCCACTTCAATTCCATGCAGCAGTTCTCTGAAAAACGGGTCAAGCTCCTGTTTTTCACCCCGTGTCATCAGGATACCCAGATAAAAAATCCGATCCTGTTTGCCGGTTCCCTTTTTCAGATTCCGTGCCGCCTCATTGGGAACATAATGCAACTGCCGTGCCGCCTGAAAGATTCTGTCCCGAACCTCCGATGAGGCGCATTTATAATCCGGCTGGTTCAATACCCGTGACACCGTGGAGATGGATACCCCTGCCAGCTCCGCAATTTTTTTCATAGGGAACCTCTGATTTAATTCTCACCACCATATAGGTTGGAGATATGATAAAATAAGACTATCAAAACAAAGGTGGCGCATGACAATGAAGCAGGAAACATTTACAGACATCGAATACAGCTTCCGCAAGAAGAAAACCAAGCGGGAGGAATTTCTGGAAATCATGGACGAGA